>NZ_JARVSK010000043.1:0-75541 GCF_030209235.1 Pseudomonas sp. efr-133-TYG-103a | reverse complement strand
CTCGTACGAGGTGACTCGCGCAGGTACCAAACGCACCAGTTACTCAGCAATTCTTGAGTTCAGCGTGGGTGTCGGGCAGCAACCTCTGTTGGATGCGCCGTCAGTGGCCGGCAGCGAAGACGACATCCTCGATGACGGCATCCTTGGACTGGAAGAGATTCCCGATGGCGCGCAAATCGTGGTGCCACCGTGGGAAGGGATGACCGCTGGTGACAGCGTAAAGATTAACTGGCAAGACGATAAGGGGACGCCGCCTTACACCGACAGCGAGGACATTCTCGGCTCCGCTGTGGATAAAGACGTGATCTTTCCGATGACGCTGGCGGAAGTCCGTAAAAGCGTGGACAGCACCGTGACGGTGACCTACACCATGACGCCACTGGAAGGCGAAGATAAAGCATCACGGCCTTTGAGCTTCGCGGTGCAGGCAGCCGCAGCGCTGCCATTGCCTGCGCCCATCATCGACGAAGCGGACAAAAATACCTGTTCTCTTGACCCCGGCACTGTCGTCAATGGCGCCCATGTGACCATTGGCGCCGAAGCGCAGCTTAAACCAGAAGATGAAGTCACCCTTGACTGGGCAGGCCAGGCGGGAGACGGAAGCGTATCACCTGTCAAGAAAGCAACCGTTGCCGGCGAAATGAAGTTCGACATCGCTTACGCCACTGTCGCCGCCAACAACGGACACAGCGTGACACTGCATTACTCTGTGAAGCGAGCAGACGGAACCACTGAAGGCCCGTCGCCCGATGCTGTCTATGACATCAAGAGTACCGTTGGCGCAGGCCTGTTGAAGATCATGGGTGCTCGATTCAATCGCGGCAGTTACCGGGCCTCGGCAACACCGCGGCGCATCAGTGCATTTAACTCCACGACCGGGGCTGCATTGTCCGCCCAGTGGCAATATGAAGGCGACGGTGACGTATGGACTCAAGGCACCAGCTTTCGTGACACGCACCCGGAACTGGTTTTGCGTGTTCGCACCAGCGACGACTTGGTTGCCCTCAATCCGGCCAATATCATCGGCAGCGGCAATGACACCACCGTCGTGGGCGATGCTGCAGTGGTTGCCCATCGAGACACAAGTGACGTCATCGGATGGGGCAACCCTGCAAACGGAGCGCAGATCCCGCCTACTGTCATCACCATGGACGATATTGTTGAAGTGACCTGCACCCGCAGCGCTTACGCCGCTCGACGCCAGAACGGTTATGTCGTGGCGTGGGGCCTTGCGGCCGAGGGCGGCAGCCTTGCCGTACCTGCGCCGGGCCTTTCTGCCGCAGATTTCGTTCACATCGCCAGCAACAGCATGGCATTTGCCGGGATAAAAACAGCCGGGAATCTGGTTGCGTGGGGCGACGCGGCTTCGGGCGGGGCAATACCTGCCGAAATTTCCGTGCTGACGGACATCTCCCACATCGTTGGAGGAGGTACTGCATTCGCAGCGATCAGGCGCACCGGGGAGGTCGTCGCGTGGGGGCCGGCGGTTTCGAATACCGGTCCTATTGGCCCTGCTGACGTTGCCGGCCTGACCGATATCAGCGAGAGCTCGGCCGGTACGGTGCCGCCTGACATCGCCACCCTGACCGATATCATTGAAGTTTCCGGCAATTTCACAGCCTTCGCGGCCATGCGCGAAAATGGTCGCGTCGTCGCATGGGGCACCGCTGCAGACGGCGGGGAGGTGCCTGCGAACATCGCGGCGTTAACCGATATTGCCGAACTGGGATGCAGCACCGCGCGCGCGTTTTCGCTGATCAGAAAAAACGGGCAAGTGATGACGTGGGGTAATGCGACCCATGGTGGCGTCGTTCCCGAAGATATCGTGTCGCTGACCGATATCATCGAGGTCAGTGCCTCGTGGCAAGCATTCGCGGCCCGCCGTGGCAATGGCCATGTCGTCGCGTGGGGTCCGGCGACCCATGGCGGGGTGGTTCCTCAGGAAATCGCCCTGCTCAACGATATCGTTCAGGTTGTCGGTAACGCCATGGCCTTCGCCGCGCTGCGTCGCGACGGCACCGTGGTGGCCTGGGGAGACGCGACACTCGGCGGCGACACTGGCAGCGTAATCGCCGAGCTGCACGACGTTCGTGCGGTTTACGCAAACAGCCAATGCTTCGTGGCGTTAACGTCTGACGGCCGTATGGTGACGTGGGGCAATGCAGCGGGCGGTGGCGATAGCAGCGCCGTTCAGAGCCTGGTTCGCGGTAAGCTCTCCTATCAGGCTACCCTCACTTCAAAAAGTCGGGCGCTGAAAGCCCGAGGCAAAATCGATAAAAAAGAGCCCCGCAGCAGAGCGACAGCCGACTGGAGTCAACCCACGGTCGATGAGGCGCAGGAAAACGGTTTTCTCGACCCTGGCACCGATCCGGATCGTCAGATCATCGTCCATGTACCGCCTGGTGAATTGAAGTATCTGGACCGAGTCAACCTGTACTTCGATACCGCATTGATCAACTTCGCGGTTGTCAATCGCAACGGTCCGGGATCAGGTCTGGATTTCAAGATCCCGGCGTCGGCGTTTTTCCCCTATGCCGAAACCATCGTTACCATCAGCTACGGCGTCGTTCCATCCGGTGAACAGGAGGAACAGCGCTCAGCGTCGCTGGACCTCCCCATCAGTGGCGGATTCGAAGCGGCTGCAACGATGGACCTGTCGTCGAAGCACTACATTGTGGCCGCAACCAAAGCGCCCTCGACGCTGCCTGATTTCGCTCAAATGACGCGTGTTGCGACATGGGGCGTCGCACCTTACACCTTTGATAGCAACGACAAAGAAGTCGCAACCGTGGACAGCGATGGACAAGTGACAGCGCTGGCAAATGGCGATTGCGAGATCTCTTGCACAGACAGTTTGGGTGCAACCCGCCGTTACACGCTCACGGTGAGCGGCATCAAGGTGGTTCATTTTCTCACGGACAGTACCGACTGGGCGGGTATGCAGGATGTCTGCGCTGCAGCGGGCGTCAGCCCGATCACGCTGGCGCAATTGAAGTCGTTGTGGACGACGTACGAGGGCGAGGTCCCGGTGAGCACTTACCTGGGCTGGCTCGATTACCCCTTCTGGACCGCTGACAGCGTCGGCGCCGGCACTTACGGCACTTATGACCTCAGTGGGTCAGATGTCAACGAAAACGCAAGCAGCGCCGACGCGTCACTGCCCCATCAGGCCGTGGGCATATCCACGGGTGCTGCGAAGTCCGGGGCGCCTGATTCAGGCGGCCAATGAGTTGATCTCACGCTCGAACCGTCCGGGTTGCAAGGACCCGGACGATTCGCGCAGCAACCCAAGGAGTTTTAACCGTCATGAAGACACTCATATTCAGCGTTGTGGCACTGCTGCTTTCGATGGCTCTCCAGGCAAAAGCCATCACTGGCCCGGAGACCGCTCAACTGCTCAATAACCGCTACCAGGCCACCACCCAGACCTGCGCAGCCAACAAACCCGCCTGGTACTGCAGCGGCGTGTTGGTTAGAACGCAGCTTCAGTCGCAAGCGCCCAGGCAGTTGTTCTGGGAGCATGACAGCGCAGCCACGGCGCTAGGGGCCGAGGGCCTGATTTACCTGCGTCGCGATCTGAGCATCCGCGATACCCCCACCGCCAATGGCGCCGTATTCACTGATCTTTTCACCGCAGTGGGCGACGGCAAGTCGCTGGAGGTGCTTTGTGCCTACCCATTCGCCGCGCAGCTAAGCAGTCATGCCGACTTCGGCTGTGCCCTGCCCGCCGGCTCTCGGCAATCCTCGACCAAGACCGGTTCCTGTGTCGGGCTGGGAGTCACCGACACTCAGTCTTGGCTGGCTCACTTTCAACAGACCGGCAATCAGGTGGAGGAGCAGTGTTCACTGGACGCGCTTGACCCGATCCAGTTCGCTATCAGCCTTACCGCACATGAAGGCCTGGGCAGCGAATGGTCGTCCAGCGCCAATCAGGTCCAGGTTAAAAACTGGGACGCCTCGAGTCCATCGAACGTGCCGGTGCAAGCGTTGTTCTACGACGCGAGCCAGACAGGAGCACTGGCGGCAGCTCAAGCAGACCAACGTGATTTTTTCACTGCCACCGGACAATGGCTACCGGTGGTGCGCATGGATCTGAGCGACGCATCCGGCAAGGTTTTCGGGTTCAACCTGCAGGACCAGCTTTACGTGGGTTACCAGGTCGCCGCAAGGCTCAACGCCCGATACGCCGACACGCGTGCCGAATGTCCGGGTGGACAGCCAGCGTATTACTGCAATGGGGTGTTGTTCCGCTCTAACGAGGCGACGAGCAGTTTCCATGCCTGGGATCCCAGCCCGGGCTCGACTCAAAATAACGGCGTTTCTTTTTCCTATGCTCGTCAAGACATCACCATCAACCAGCTCGTGTTCAGCCGCCCGTTTGGCTTTATTTTCAAGGAATCGGCTGCCCCAGTTGTCCATTCGGTCACCGTCCGATGCGCCTACCCGTATGACGCGGCCACAAGCGGCAGCCCCGACCCCTGCACGTTTCGCGACGCATGCGAAGCACTGGGCATCAACAGCGTAGCTGCATGGATGGCGCGATACGCGGCTAACCCCGGCAGGGGGTGTGCTTTTGAAGGATCCCGTGCAGCGCAATTTCAGTTGAGCGTGGAGGTACGGCATGAATTTCCCAGTCGCATAGACTGGAACGAAATCATGCTTGCGGCCTGGCCGCAGGGCATTCCTGACCAACTGCCGCTCGAAGCGCTGTTCTACCTGTCAGGCAGCGGCGCGTTGGCCCACGCGCAATTCATCCAGAACGACTATTTCCAGCAAACCCAACGATTCCTGCCCATCGTCGCGATGAATCTGGCAGCACTCGATGGCGCGACTTTTACCTATTACCCCGCAGAGCAACTGGCACCCGGCGCGCATTCAATACGTCGAGGCCAACGCTACGAGAGCTCCGGCTCCGCTGACCATTAACGCCTCCGTGCCCGCTCAATAAGGATGCTCATCATGAAACGCTATTCACGCACCCTTTTCCCCCCACTGGGCCTCGACCACTCAACATCCACGCTGTCCCCGGTGTTGATCAGCGGTCTGGTCACACCCGTCAAATACGGTCAAGGCGGGGTCAACATCAGCATCGTCCAGGGCAACCCAAGCGGTGTGCTCGCCGCCGTGGACCCCTGGCGGCCCATGCAGGTGGGCGACCGTGTCGACATCTATTGGGACGGCGTGCAGGTGGGCGGGCGCGACGTTATTGAAGCCGACATCAACGAACCCATGTACTTTTATTTGAGAACTGATCCGATCAAGCCTGACTGGGCTGAAAAAGTGTTCTACAGCCTGATCCGTGCCGGGTCGACCGTGGCGGAGGAATCCGAGCCGTTGCGCCTGCGGGTCAAACTCAACCGGCCGGCCGGCAAGGACAAAGATCCACATGACGAAGGGCACTCGGAACTCGCCGCGCCGCAACTGCCGCAGGACGTTATTGATAACGGCGTTGATGCCCAGTGGGCCAAGGATGGCGTCCCGGTGACCATTGCTGCGTACCCGGACCGGGCCGCTCGCGACACGGTCGACTTGCGGTGGGGCGTGGTGCGGATCCTCGCGGAAATCACCGAAGAGCAGGCTGCGGGCAATGACCCCATTGTCATTACCGTTGACCAGGACGCGATACTCGCGGCAGGCGACTCCACGAATCTGCGTGTGTACTACCAGGTATACGACGAGGTCATGAATTACTCCGAGGAATGGTCTAAGCGGACCTTCGTGCCGGTAGATGCCGGCGGCTGGAAGCTGGAAGCTCCCATCATTATGGAAGCCAATGATGATGGCGAGATCGATTTGGGCGATCTGGGCAGCGCGACCGTCACGGTGAAGATCCGTGTCACCGCAGACTCGTTCGAGCACTACGATACCGTGACCATGACATGGCTCGGCACCACGGCGGCAGGCGCCACGCTGAAGTACGACGAATCGGTCACCATCGATAACATTCCCGCAATCTATAACACCAGCGTGCCGAATGCACTCGTGCGCGAGCTTGTCAACGGGACTGCTCAGGCGTCTTATGTCCTGACTAAAGCCAACGGTGACCCGCCGCAGTCATCAAAACGGGCAAACGTGAAAATTATCGGAGTGGCGCCGCTGAAGATACCGCGGATTCTGGAACTGATTGGCGACGTGCTCGACCCGCATGCAGAACGCGCTCATGTAGAGATCCCGGTTTACGACGGCATGGCCAACGGTGATGTGATCATTCTGTTCTGGGAGGGTACCCGCGCTGATGGCACGCCCTATTGCTATGGACCCCGACACACCGTGTCCGGCAACGAGGTGGGCAACATCGTTTATATCCCTGTGACGAGTGAGCACATTGCGTTGCTCGAAAACGGCACAGTCGACGTCAGTTATCTGGTCTTAAACGATGCTTGGCGGGTGTCTGGTGTGCGGGAGTCGGAGCACCTGTACGTCAAGGTCGGCCAATACGTGAGTACATTGCCGGCGCCGATTATCGTTGAAGCACCGGACGGGGTGCTTGACCCCGAAGTGAACCCCGGGAATGTCACGCTACGGGTCAAGGCCGATACGGCCATCGACGATACGCTGACCTGGTATTGGCTCGGTCAGCCGGGCGCGGGCAGCGGCAGCGACTGGATCACCATCACCGGGATCAATGCAGGCGAACAGGTCGACTTCACCATTCTTCGATCACTGATCGAGCCCAACATCAATGACGAAGTGAGGGTGCTGTACACACTCAAGCGCGCCGCCACAGGCCTGTTCGAGTACTCGGCAACGCTGAACCTGGTGATAGGCAAGCTTATCGGCGAACTCCCCGCGCCTGCCGTCCTCGAAGCGGGCAAGGACAAGCCCCTCGACCCGATGGACGCTCTGAACGGCGTCACGGTTCAAGTCAGTTACGCCAGCATGGAGAAACAAGACGACATCACGCAGATCTGGCTGGGCAGTCCGGGAGTTGGCTCTCCGGCCGATCAGGAAGCGAGTGGGAGTGACAGCGGGCTGGTCAACTTCTCGGTTCCTGCGCAGGTGGTCGGGGCGAATATTGGCCGCGAGGTCAGCGTGTCCTATCGCGTCAAACGCTACACCGCTGAGAAGCCGTCCGATCTATTGCGATTGCCCATACTGCCCTTTGGCAACCCAGACAAGGACCTCCCGCAACCGGTCATTACGCAGGCGAACAACCAGACGTTGACGCTAAACCTGGCGACGTTCGCCGGCAACGCCACCACCACCGTACCCAAATGGCCCTTCAGTGCTGCGGGCCAGCGAGTCTGGTTGCGGCTTGAAGGTGAGAGCAGCAACGGCGGTCTCTACGCAATCACGCTACTGGACGGAGCCGTACTCACCAGCGCTCAAGCCTCTGACGGCCTGTCCGTCACCCTGCCGCGCACTGAACTGGAAAAGCTTGGCCAGGACACCGACCTGACAGTGATTTGCAACGTTGCCTTTGACGGTATCGCCAGTGAAAGCGGCGCAGTGCCTTTCCCACGGGTGGTGTACACCTTCAAACTGCACCATGACTGGGTCAGTCCGCAGATCATCAGCGTCAAGGACAGCAAGGGCGAGGTCAACGAAGGCGCAATCACGTTTGATACCTCGGTCGCCCTCACCGGCACGTCGACCCTTGAGGCTGAGCTCGAGATTCTCGACGACAAGACGCCTCTGACCAGCACCCGTGCAAATGGCAGCGGCGCATGGAACATCGATCTGTCGGGGTTAAAGGTCAAGAACTACAGCCTTACGGCCCACGCGCTGGATGGCAGCGGCCTGATTTCGCAGCCCCGTCGGTTTGAAGTGGTCGCCAACCTGACGCCGACGATCACTCAGGCGGTCGGCTCCAACGGGCCGATCAGCAACGGCGGCAGCACGGTCGAAACCAGTATCACGTTGTCTGGCCAAGGCAGCCCCGATCAGCAGATCGAACTGTTTGAAGGCAAAGACTCCAAAGGCACGGCGCGTACAAACGGTGCAGGTGCCTGGTCGATGACGCTGTCAAATTTGACGGTCGCCTCGCATGCATTCAAAGCCAAGGCGTTATATGGGACGCGGCCGGAATCGACGGAATGGACGATTATTGTGACGCAGGCGGTCACGCCGACAATCAACAGCGTCAAAGACTCCAACACCGTTGAAATCCCGCCCGACGGCTTTACCGTGGACACCACGGTGGTGCTGACGGGCAGTGCCAGCGCGAATCTGGAGGTGGAAATTTTCGACGGCGCAGATTCCAAAGGTAAAGCCAAGGCTGATGCGGGCGGACAATGGACGCTGGAGCTGAAGGGGTTGAGCGTGGCAGTGCATGCCATGATGGCCAAGGCCGACTACGCAAGCCATCCGGAATCACCGAAGCGCAAGTTCACCATCACTGCCGTCGTCACCCCGACCATCACCAGGGTCGAGGATCCACAGGGCAACCCCGTGACCAATGGCGGCTCTACCTACGCCAATACGGTCACCGCCTCGGGCAAGGCCTCGATCGGTCAATCCGTAGAGTTGTTCGACGGCGGCGCGTCCAAAGGCACTGCCAGCGTGAACAGTAGTGGCGACTGGTCGCGGTCGGTGAGTGGCCTGTCGGTCGGCGCGCATAGTCTGACCGCCAGAGCGCTTTATGCGGACAATCCGGTGTCTTCAGCGTGGGCATTAAACGTTCAAGCTGCCACGGCGCCCACGCTCAGCGTACGCGACTCCCGAGGGGAGGTTGGTCAGGGAAGTAACATAACCGACACGACGGTAACGGTGTCAGGCACGGCTGTGGCCAACGAGCAGGTAGAGGTCTTCGACAATAACGTGTCCAAAGGCACGGAAACAGCGGGCGGTAACGGCGCGTGGAGTCGCTCCGTGGGAGTGCCCATCGGTTCCCACAGCATCAAGGCTGTCGGGAAATATGGCGACAATCCTTCATCGCCGACTCGCAGCTTCAACGTGGTATCGCCGATACCGGATTTCGTGCTGGATACATCGCCCGTGTCGCTGAATGGAGCATTTTGGGGGCTGGCAGGCTATCCAGGCCACGTTCCCCTAAATTGGCCAGCAGGGACTACGTATCGCAGGAACCCTTCCAGCGGGGTGGCGCCCTACAGTTATTCGTCGAGTGACACGTCAAAAGTATTAGTCGATAACACCGGTTTCATCATCTCGGTGTCGAACGGTACAGCTACTATTACGGTGCAGGACCAGCAGGGCCGTCGAGGCTCTTATACCGTGACGGTTTCAAATGTGACAATGGTGCACGGAATTGGCAAGCGTGATTACAAAGATGCGAACCGACAGGCCGCAGCCCGCGGATTACATCTGATGAATATGGAACAGCTCCGTGCTATTAACCGCCTATACGGGAATACTTTTCCTATGGGGAACTTTCCGTACTGGTCAACCGATGGTGCCGGATTTTTACAGAACTACACCCTAAACATGGTCACAGGTGAGCAAGGAAGAGGAACCGTCACGCTACCTGGCAGCTACTGCGGCGTTCTGGCCATATGAGTGAATCGGGAGAGCTTGAAGAAGCTCTCCCGATAGTCAGAATCACCAGCTATACCGCAACCCCACATTCGCCCCGAATGGCTGTTCAATGTGCTCGCCATTGGAATAGTCGAAGTCAGCATGTAACTGCAGGCTGTCCGAGAATGCCACCGCAACACCCGCCCCCAACTCACCGCGCGAGCCGGACAAGTCGTTGTTGAACACGTTGTTGTTGACCTGAACTTCGTTGTTCTTCGCGAACTCGTGCACCCCCGCCACCCGTACATACGGCTGCACGACACTGCCGCCCTCCATCGCAAAGTTGCGTCCTGCGGTCACGCCCACTTTGCCCAGCAGCGAGCGGGTACGGTCCCCTTGCGCTTGCATGCCGTTGTCCAGGCCATAATCTTTGCCCTGAATCACCACGGCAGCCCATTGAGTGAAGGGCTCGACGAAGTAACCGTCGTCCAGTTTGACGTGGCGTCCGAACTCCACCGAACCGCCCAGGCCGTCGTTGTCATAATCGCCCTTGGCACGTGTGCCGTCGCTCATGCTGACTTTCGAATCGTTGCGAAAGCGGTTGAGCTTGAGCACGCCGTCGAAATAGTAGCCGCTGGCCTGATCCAGCCAGGTGGTGTAGGCGCCCACGTAATAGCTTTTCACGGTGCCTGAGGTGCCACGGCTGATGTCCAGATCAGAAGTGCTGTGGCCGGCGAGCACACCGATCAGCCATTGACCGTCACCCATCGGCAGCGGCGCATCGGCACCCAGCGACAGGCCATGCTGCGTCTGCTGATAACCCACACCGGATGCTTCATCGACGTTGTATTTGTTGCCATAAGAGCGCACCCAGCCACCGGCTTTTCCACCATTGAATCGCAATTCACCCATCCGGCTGCGCAGGGAGGTCAGCTCGCCGTACCAGACCGTCGGTGCGGTGTTGAACAGCGCCAGCACCGAGCGCGTGCCAGGACTGATCGTTGCTGTCCTCGGATCGAGAAACCAATCGGTCCCGCCCGCGCCGTTGCTCGTCGACGCCAGTTGGTAGGAATAAGTCCCCACGTCCACCGCGCGATCGCCCGCCAGGGCAAAGGTCGCATTGCCGCCCCCGGTCTGCACGACGGTCAAGGGCTGCGGTGAAGCCGGGTCGACGCCGGATCCTGCGATCTGCAAGGTATGGCTGCCCGTCGCAGAACCACTCACCACAAGGGTGTCATGCTGGTTGGTGGCGTAGTCGACATCCATGACAAAGGTGCCAGTACCCGACAGCGTGCCGACGTTCAGTTGATAGAACTCGTTGGCGCCACCGAACTTCACCGTGCCGGTGTCCATCACCAACGTGTTAATGCTGTTCGACGCGGTCATGTTCCAGATCGAAGGATCGCCCACGGTCAACTGATCGACATCGATCAGATTGCCGGTGAACACCGAATCATTCTCCAGCGAGACGACACCGGTGCCGTCGCTGGTGATATCGCCCGTCATCCTGCTGGCGCTGAGGCTGATGTCATGCACGCCCGACACATTGCCGATCAGCGTCGATCCGTTATTCATCGTCAAACTGCCGGTACTGCTGCCGTCGGCAGAAATATTGCCGGCCAGGCTGCCCTGATCGAAAGTCAGGTCAGCGGTGCTGTCATTGGAAATGTCGATATTGCCTTGCAAGTCACTGGCTTGCACCGTCACGGTGGCGGTGGCGTTGTCGGTCACCTCCAGCGCGTTGCCATTGCCGCCGGTGAGCGTGGTGCCGTTGAGCAGGTTGAGATTCGCCGTAACGGCCGCGTTCTGGCCTGATATCTGGATGGCGGCGCCGCTCGCGCCTTCGACATGAGTGCCCACGAGATCGACCGTTCCCGTGGCGCCGGGACTGCCACGGTAGCTGATGCCGTTGAGCCCGCCGGTCACCGTGCTGTTGCGCAGGGTCATGTTCGAATTCAATGCCTGAATCCCATAACTGTTGGCCCCGGTGCCCTGAATGACCGTACCGGTTGCATCCACGCTGCTGTTAACGGACAACCTCATCCCGCCGGTGACACCCGTGACGCTCCCCCCATTGATGAGGAAGGTAGCCCCAGGGCCGCCTATCGTTTGGACGCCGTAAATGCCGAGGCCTTCGCCGCTCACCGAAGAGTTGGTCAACGTCACCAGCGCGGCGTCCGCTGTAAAAGCCGCGACGGTGCCGGTTGTGGTGATCGTCGCGCCGATGATGTTTGCCGCCGAGCCCGCATTCAGGGTGATCCGCCCCGCAGAGCTCCCGGCATTGAGATTGAGCGTGCCGGCACCACTGCCTCCCAGCGAAAGAATCTGGCCACCCGCATTGACGGTCAGGGTTGCCCCTGTTGCCATGTTCCAGCTCTCTGGCGTGTCGCCCGAGTTGACGGTGACGGACTCGCCCGGCAGCAGGACACGACCCTGGGCAGCGGCGCTGATGCAAAGCGCGAGCGAGATGAAAGTTGAGGGTTTGAAATAGCGGGAATACAAAAGATGGGATGAGTTCATGTCAGCTCCATGGAATAAACGCCATTCCCGCGGAACTGCTTAGAAGCGCCGTAGGATGAGGGCGCGAAGACTACCTTCTTCAAATCTGCAACTATGTAGGATTTTTCCTAACGTTTTGAGCGTAGCATCCTACGATAATTAATTATTACCTCTCGTCTTTAAATCCGAACGCGAAAAAAAGGCAAGACCGCAAATATACAGTCTTGCCCAGGCCTGATAGCGCCTTGCTACCTCAAATTTTGCCCAATACAGGACGGGCCGATCGGACGAAGATCGGCGGGCATTTACCTCCCGCCGAGCGGCTTGAGTTCGGCGGGCACGTCCCTCCCGCATTCACCGAGGAACAGCGAATCAACAACGACCCCTCCATCGGGGGAACAGTATTCGAGGTGTACGTCAGCTTCACCGAACCGTCTCTGCCCGCAGGAAGAACATGCGTGTCGAACGGCTCGAATAGCTCAACGAACCCCTCGGTCGCCTCGTCCGCTGTGATCTCCTTGTCACGCTCGATAGGGACTCCTGCCGGCACGGTACCCTCTCTGTCGGTATAGGGCTGCCAACTGAATGTCAGCGTCTCCCCGCCCTTGAGCAGTGGAGCGTTGCCCGGCACGTTGACCGTCACGTGCTGGTCGGCGCCAATGAAGGAGTCGCAGTTGAGGATAAGTTCACCGCCGGGCAACGTGACCGCATTCGGGAACTCTGGCGCGGCCAGAATGATCGGCAGCGCCGCCGACACGTCCACCAGCGTGGGCTCGCACGACTCGACATTGCCGCTGTCATCGGCAAGACCCAGGGTGTAGAACACCGCCACTTCGGTACTGCTGGGCAGGTCCTTGATGTCGTCCCACTGCACCGTCAATGTATATTGACTGCCTGGCGTGCCCACCACAGGGCTGAAAGTCCCGACGGGATGATCCAGCGAGTGCCAATAGAGAATGATTCGCTCTCCGGTTCCGATGGGGTCGTACAGGTCAAACGTCACGTCGACTGGAAGGTCTGCATCGTCGGCGGTCAGCACGTTATCCACTGGGTTCTGCCCGGTACCGCGTACCGTGACCCGTGGCAGGAGTGGATTGACCGGTTTGGGTCGATCAGGGTTGACCGGGCCTGGCACGAAAAAGTCGACGGCGATGGTCGTGTCCGCCGAGTCGAACGTCCGGATGCCGCGCCTGACGTAATACTTGATCTGCGTGTCAACCTCGCCAGGCCCTGCACCATAGGCGGGCGCCAGTATGGTGGTGTACGGGACGTTGAGGACGATGGGGTCCTGCGCGCTGGTCATCTTATGGACCACCGGAATTTGGGACGTGCCCCACGTCAGGATGAGCTCATCCCCTTCCAGCCAATTCTCATAAAGGGGAATCTGAACGAGGTTGTCCCCCAGCAGCACGTCATCCAGATTCAAAACCCCGTCGTCGTCAATGCGCGGCACCAACGGCGCTTCCAGCGGCGCGACAGGCAGCGGCTTGATGTAAAGCCCCGTCTCCGCACTGTCCGAGGTATTGCCACGGTTACCAGGCTTGTCAACCAACCGGCAGTACAGAAAAATCGTCCCGTCCTTCAGGTCATTGAAGGCTTCTGGAGGCACTTGCATCTTCACGGTGCCATCTAGCTCGCTGGGACCCAGCTCGCCGGTGAACACGGGGTCCGTCGGCGTCGTGTCCTCGTTATGCACATACAGTTCCAGAGAATCACCCGGCTTTTTGTCGGTATAGGACGCAACAATGATTTCCACCCCGTTATGGGCGGCCAGGTATTCGGCGGTGATACCGTCCGAATCGATGGAGACATCGGAAAAAGTGAGTTTATCGGGTGACTGATTGTCATTAGGCGGGGTCTTGTCGATGATAAAGGTCGAGACCTCAGAGCACGTCGTCGTCGCATTAAAACTCAAGGTTACCGAATACCTCAGCTCGAACTGCCCTTCGACAGCAAAGTTGGATTTCGCCAGCTCCAATTCAATCGGAAAGTTTCCCGGGTGGCCGTCGCCCGGAACCGCAATGGGGTCTTGCGCGTTCTGCCAGTCACCGGGGCCCGCAGGCCTCCATTGAAACTGCAAGGTGTCTTCTTCACCCGGCTTGGCATACTCAGACCATTCCTCAATCTTGATCGTCATGTCCTTTTCCTGGTCCGCCCTGGGAACCAGCCCGGCGAACTGCGCATCGCCATTCCACCAGTCCGGTGGCTGCGGCGCTGTCAACGTCACGACACAGTCTTCCGCTGCCTGCAATGTCAGCCGTTTTTTCTCCCGGCTGATAGCGCTTGCCAATGCGTACCTGAGAAGGTCGAACTTTTTCGATGATTTGCTGCTCATGCCATTTCTCCTTGAGTTGACGCTCGCCGCTCGAGCCCGGCGAGTCCTGATTCCCTGCTTGTGGATCTATCTACTGCCACGCCCCCACGCTCGAAACAGGCGCGCGAGAAAACTACAGCTCCTACGACAAAATTCGCATCCGCTCCCAGCAGACGTAACGCGTGGTGGCAGTAGCGCAACGGGCCCGCAGATCTCACCGCCCGGCAATTGCCGATTGATCTTCACCAGTCCCTCGTAGGAACCGCCCGACTGGCCGCTCACTTTCGTCAGGCGATAACTCGCCACGGCTGACCCCTCGATGATGGGTTCGATGTACGGGATGAAAGGCTCCACGAGGATGTCCAGATAATCGTCTATGACGTTCTGCGCACTGATCTCGCGGGAAAAAGTCCCCTCGGTTCCGGCAATGGGGTCATTGCCATTTAACGTGCGATAGCCCTGCCAGTGCAGCGTGATCTTGTCCTGGTACTCAAACAGATTACGCACGAACTCGATCCTTACCCGGATGCCGTTCCAGGGCTCGTGCGCACAATGGATATAACCGTAGAGCGTGGCATCCGGGAACCGAGGCTCAGGCAGATCGCCCCCCGGCAAAGGCTTGAGCGTTACCGTTGCGGCGGTCTCGCGGGAAAAAGTCTGGGTTTCGTTACCGGCACGGTCGCGCACCTTGTAGGTCGCGTAGAAATTTCCGTCCCGGTCAGGTGCACGGATGACGCTGCCAGGGAGCACGATACGAATGTCGCCGGCACCTATTTCAGCCTGCGTCACTGTCTTGCTGGCCACAACATCAGAGGTGGGCGGGTTGTTCTGCGACCAGTAGAGATCGACGGTGTCACCGGCTTTAGCCTCCCGGTACACAGGACTGGGCAGCCTCAGTTCGATCTCATCGTTGTGATTGGCCAGGTACGCTTCATCGATGACGCCACCGGGCAGATCGGCAGGCAGCAACAGCGCAAGCAACTGCTGATCGTAACTGGGAGGACGGGTGTCGATCGTGACGGTGCGGCGCTCGGAAGACACGCTGGTATTATTGCTACCGGTAACCACATACCAGACCTCATACACACCGTCAGGCTGCAGGAGATTCTTGTCCACCGCCATGGCGAATGGAAACAGCGCCGTATCCACCGGCCCATCGAATCGCTGGGTCGCCACGGGATCGCCGGAGGCAGCACCGCTCCAGAACAGCGTCACGGTGTCCCACTCATCCTGCCCCGCGTAACTGGGCCAAAGCGGGATCAGAACAACAAGGTCATCGAGTTGCGTTCCAGTGAGCACCAGGCCCTGCGGATCATTGGGATCGATGATCGCCGGAACCTGCGGCACCATCAGACTGAAATGTGCGGTGTCACCGTTTCGCCACGAGGACGTAGCTGTCCGATCCTTGGTCATGTGGTTCCCATCCCTGTCCGTGGAAACGCTGTCGGCCGGCACAGCGGCTTTGACAGCGCAACAGGTCTTCATTGAGAACCATTACAGCGGGCTTGGCTACTGTCAGAAATGACAGTTCCGGTCACCGCCGGTCGGATCCGGCGGCGTGTCAATCAAACCTGCGTCCAGTGCGTGATGGTGATCACACCAGCGCCTCGTCGATCACCAGCACCACCTTGCCCGAGACCTGATTGGTGGCCAGCTCGGCGTAGGCTTCTTCGGCCTCGCTGATCGGGAAACTGCGAGCCAGTTGCGGCTTGAGGCGGCCCTCGGTGAACAGCGGCCAGACGTGCTGGCCCAGATCGGCGAGCAGGTCGGCCTTGAACTGATCGTCGCGGCTGCGCAGGGTCGAGCCGAGAATCTGGATGCGTTTGCCCAGCACTTGGGCGAAATCCAGCTCTGCCTTGCGGCCCCCCATCAGACCGATCAGCACCAGACGCCCGTCGGTGCCCAGCACCTTGAGATTCAGCGCGGCATAGTTGGCGCCGACCGGGTCGAGGACGACGTTGAACGGCGCGAAGTCGCTCAGGCCATCCAGGCTCTCGGTACGAACCACGCCCCCCTGCGCGCCGAGGTCTTCGCAATATTTCAGACGGTCCGCCGAACCGACACTCACCCAGCAAGGGTTGCCGAACGCCTTGCACAGCTGAATGGCAGCTGAACCAACTCCACTTGCTCCGGCATGCAACAACACTTTTTCGCCGGGCTTCAGACCCGCCAGCTGGAACAGGTTCAGCCAGGCCGTCGCATAGACTTCCGGAATGCCCGCCGCTTCATGCAGCGACACGCCCTCTGGTACCGGTAAAACATGCCGTGCGTCGACGACCACTTCTTCGGCCATCGCCCCGCCCGCAACCAGCGCACAGACGCGGTCTCCGACCGACCAGGAGGTACCGGAACCCACTTCGGCGATGACGCCGGAGCACTCCATGCCAAGGATTTCCGTGACGCCGGGCGGTGGCGGATACAGCCCCGCACGTTGCAACAAATCGGCTCGGTTGAGCCCCGCCGCCGCGACCCTGATGCGAACTTGCCCTACATCGAGCGTCGGTGATGGCTGTTCAACCCATTCCACATGACCTTCAACGCCTTGCAATGCTTTCACGGTGCCTCCATAGTGAGTCTGGACTGAGTCCGATGTGCCTCCTGGCACTCGGGCTTTCTTGCATTATGCGACCGGGTTCCCCTCTGTCCGGGGCGGAACCGGCGACCTCAAAGACGGCCTACTATGCGTTATCAATTGTCCCCGCGTCGAATCAGCATGAAGCAATTTTTGCCCAGCACTACCCTTGCATTACTCCTCGGTCTGACCGCACTGCCCATGTCGGCCAGCACTTTCGCAGCCAACAGCTGGGATAATCTTCAACCTGATCGCGATGAAGTCATCGCCAGCCTGAATGTCGTGGAGCTGCTCAAGCGCCACCACTACAGCAAGCCGCCGCTGGACGACAAGCGTTCGGAAATCATCTATCAGAGCTATCTCAAACTCCTCGATCCTGCGCGCAGTTACTTTCTGGCCAGCGACATCGCCGAGTTCGATAAATGGCGCTTCCAGTTCGACGACTTTCTCAAGAGCGGCGATCTGAATCCGGGATTCACTATCTACAAGCGCTACCTGGACCGAATCAAATCGCGTCTGGACTTCGCGCTGGCCCAGCTGGACAAAGGCGTCGACAAGATCGATCTGAACACCAAGGAAACCTTGCTGGTGGATCGCAAGGACGCGCCTTGGCCCAAGAACGAAGCCGAACTCGATGACCTGTGGCGCAAGCGCGTCAAGGACGAGGTGTTGCGCCTGAAGATCGCCGGCAAAGACCCGGCCAAGATTCAGGAAACTCTGACCAAGCGCTACAAGAACCAGCTCGCGCGTCTGGGTCAGACACGCAGCGAGGACATCTTCCAGGCGTACCTCAACACCTTCGCGATGTCCTACGATCCGCACACCAACTACCTGTCACCTGACAGTGCGGAAAACTTCGACATCAACATGAGTCTGTCGCTGGAAGGCATCGGCGCGGTCCTGCAAAGCGACAACGACAACGTCAAGATCGTGCGCCTGGTGCCGGCCGGCCCTGCCGCCAAGACCAAGCAAGTGGCGACCGCCGACAAGATCATCGGCGTGGCCCAGGGCGACAAAGAAATGGTCGACGTGATCGGCTGGCGCCTGGACGAAGTGGTCAAGCTGATCCGTGGTCCGAAGGGCTCGGTGGTGCGCCTGGAAATCATCCCGGCCAGCAACGCGCCGAACGATCAGACCACCAAGATCGTGTCGATCACCCGCGAGGCGGTGAAGCTTGAAGAACAGGCCGCCAAGAAGTCCGTGCTGCACCTGAATCAGGACGGCAAGGACTACAAACTGGGCGTGATCGAGATCCCCGCGTTCTACCTCGACTTCAAGGCCTATCGTGCCGGCGATCCCGAGTACAAGAGCACCACGCGCGATGTGAAGAAGCTGCTGACTGAATTGCAGTCCGAGAAAGTCGACGGCGTGGTCATCGACCTGCGCAATAACGGTGGCGGCTCGTTGCAGGAGGCGACCGAACTGACCAGCCTGTTCATCGACAAAGGCCCGACCGTGCTGGTACGCAACGCCGACGGCAAGGTCGACGTGCTGGAAGACGAAAACAGCGGCGCGTTCTACAAAGGGCCGATGGCGCTGTTGGTCAATCGCCTGTCCGCCTCGGCTTCGGAGATTTTCGCCGGCGCCATGCAGGACTATCACCGCGCATTGATCATCGGTGGCCAGACCTTCGGCAAAGGCACCGTGCAGACGATTCAGCCGCTGAACCACGGCGAGCTGAAACTGACGCTGGCCAAGTTCTACCGGGTCTCGGGTCAGAGCACCCAGCACCAGGGCGTGCTGCCTGACATCGCTTACCCGTCGATCATCGACACCAAGGAAATCGGCGAAAGCGCGCTGCCTGAGGCGATGACCTATGACACCATCAAGCCTGCGATCAAGCCGGCAGTGGACCCGTTCAAGCCGTTCCTGGCACAGCTGCAGTCGCGCCACGACGTGCGTTCGGCCAAAGACGCCGAATTCGTGTTCGTCGAGCAGAAGCTGGCGCTGGCCAAGCAATTGATGAGCGAGAAGACCGTCAGCCTGAACGAGGCCGAGCGTCGCAGTGAGCACGCCGATGTCGAGAACAAGCAGCTGGTGATGGAAAACACCCGTCGCAAGGCCAAGGGCGAAGAGCCGCTCAAGGAATTGAAGAAGGAAGACGAAGACGCGCTGCCGGTGGACGACGACAAGACCAAACCGGAAGACGACGCGTACCTCTCCGAAACCGGACGGATCCTCATCGACTACCTGGGCTTGAGCGGTTCCGTGGCAAAGAAGTGAATCGTCAGGGCTGACGCGCTCTTCGCGGGAGCGCGCTTGCCCGCGATGGCAGCGTGTCAGCCGATGCACGTGTGCCAGGCAGACAGCGATCGCGAGCAAGCTCACTCCTACAGGTTTGCGCAGCGCTGACTGGACATGAAAGACGATAGATGATGGCAAATCGTCATCAAATGGTCATGAATCTGTCGTGAAATAGCGGGGCTTGGCGCCACAGTGCCAAGCCCCTTTTTCTTGCCCCGAGATTGCCATGACCGTGACTGAACAGCTGAGCGCACTGAGTTCAATTCTGACTCACAGCGACTTGCACAGCCTGTTCCAACCGATTGTGTCGCTATCGGATCGCCGTATCCTGGGCTACGAAGCCCTGACCCGCGGCCCATCCAACAGCGCGCTGCACTCCCCTGTCAGCCTGTTCGCCGTGGCGCGACAGGCCGGCCGCCTGAGCGAACTGGAACTGGCCTGTCGTGAATCGGCATGTCGGCGCTTCAGCCAGCAGAAACTCGAGGGAAAGCTGTTCCTGAACATCTCGCCCGAGTCGCTGCTTGAAGCCTCGCACCCGCCCGGCCGGACGCTGCAGTTGCTGCAGCGCTACGGCATTCCGCCGAATCAGGTGGTGATCGAACTCACCGAACAGACGCCCACGGATGATTTCGGCCTGCTGTACAACGCGCTTCATCACTATCGCGACATGGGCTTTTCCATCGCGCTGGACGATCTGGGCGCCGGCTATTCCAGCCTTCGTCTGTGGTCGGAGCTGCGACCGGATTACGTGAAGATCGACCGGCACTTCATCGATGGCATTCATCAGGACGCGGTCAAGCGTGAGTTCGTCGGCTCCATGCTCCAGATCGCGAAGGCCTCAAGGGCGCTGGTGATCGCCGAAGGCATCGAGCTGCAGGAGGAGCTGTCGGTGTTGATCGACATGGGCGTCGAGCTGGTTCAGGGGTATCTGTTGTGTCGCCCGCAGGAGACGCCACCCCGCGACGCGCGCGCCCTGCTGCCAAAGATCGATCCCGCGGCGGCGACGCTCACGGAAGAAGGCAGCGACCTCACTGCGCTGCTCAACGAACTGCCCGCAGTGATCCAGACCACCCCGACCGCCACGGTGCTGGAAGCGTTCCGCAAACAGGCCAATCTGAACTCGCTGGCCGTGCTGGACGAACAGCAACAGCCGATCGGCATCGTGCATCGTCATTCGCTATCGGACGTGCTGTTGCAGCCATTCGCCACCGAGCTGTATGCGCGCAAACCCATCAGCCGGCTGATGAGCGATGACTTCCTCGCCGTGGAGCTGAGTCAGTCGCTGCAGCAGGTCAGTCGGCTGATCACCAGCCGCGCCCGACAGCGGATCGAAGAAGACTTCATCATCATGCACAACGGCGTCTATCTGGGATTGGGTCGGGTGATCGATGTGCTCAAGCTGATCACCGAACTCAAGATTCAGCAGGCGCGCTACGCCAATCCGCTGACCCTGCTGCCCGGCAACGTCCCGATCCAGCAGTGCCTGACCCGTCTGCTGCAACAAGGCCGCGAGTCGATGATCTGCTACGTGGACATCGACAGCTTCAAGCCCTTCAATGACCTCTACGGTTACGGGCGCGGGGACGAAGTTCTGCTGTGCCTGGCGCAGTGCCTGAACGACCGTATCGACCCGAGCCGGGACTTCGTCGGGCACATTGGTGGCGATGATTTCCTGATGGTGCTGAGCTCGGAAGACTGGCGCAAACGGCTGAACCTGTTGCTCGAGGATTTCCAGAATCAGTGTCGGCGCTTCTATCGCGCCGAGCATCTGGAAGCGGGCTGTTTCATCGCCCTCAACCGTCAGGGCCAGCGCCAGGAATTTGCGCTGCTGTCGCTGTCGATCGGGGTCGTGCACCTGCACGCGCAGGTCTGCAGCACCCTCGACGCCAGCCAACTGGCGGAACTGGCTTCACAGGCCAAACACCACGCCAAGGACGTCATCGGCGCCAGCATCCACGTCATCGACACCCTTGAGGCCGACGTCATGGCAGCGTTGAACCAGGCGATTTCCGCAAGCTGATCGCAACCGCCCGAATGAGCGCCTGGTCACGATAAAGGCGAAATACGCGCCGACAGTATGGGAGAACCCGCAACACCCGACGCCTTCCCGGCTGAAGCCGGTCCTACGAAAAACTCGCGGCGTTTGTAGGACCGGCTTTAGCCGGGAAGAGGCTGGTTAATGCTGCGCAGATGCAGCGTCTGGAAATCAGCGTGCGTGAGCCCAGCTCACTTTCCACCCGAATTACGTTTGGCGCGCTTTTTACGGCTCGGGTTTTGCCGGCTCCGGATAGCCGAATTCGAAAACGCGCACGACCTCGGCAGCGTGCCAGGAGGCGGCTGCGACGCCGTCGGAGGGGCCTGAAAAGCGGCCCAGGCGTTCGGCGCATTCGAAGAAGCCGGTGCGTGGCAGGCGGCTGGCGCCCTGGCTGATCACCAGCGAGCTGCGCAGCGGTTGTTCGGCGCGGGCGTCCAGCGCCGCCAGATGTTCGAGCGCGGCCGTCAGCGTCTGCATCGCCGGGCTAGGCAACTGCAGCCGCTCCAACAGTGCCCGGTAGGTCACCAGATGCCGTTGCCGACGCGCCAGGTCGAGCTCGGCGATCAGCCCCTCCCAGTGCTGACGGCTGATGCGCACGCTCATGATTCACCCCGCCAACCCGACACCCCCAGCTCCCACGCCAGGCTTCGTCGGATCGCGGCGTCAGGTTCGCGGCTGCCGTTTTCAATCAACTCCAGATAGGACGGGCTGATGCCCACTGCCCGGGCCAGCCGAGCCAGTTCCAGACCTTTGGCCTGGCGCAGCACACCCACCTGATCGAACGAAGGAAGGTCATCGGAAGCGGCCGGACCGCCAGGCTGAGCAGCCGACGGCGCCTGCGGTGCGTCGGATATCCCGGCGGCCTTCAACAGCGCCTGATACTGCGCCCACGGCAACACCGCGTACTCTGGCTCTCCCTCGCGAGAAATAACCTGAAGATCCATACCACCCCCTGTAGGACAAAAAGATGCTTCGCGTAGTCTTTTTCTTCGTATGAGGGGCATCTTAACAGCGCAAAGCCCCCGCTTGCGTACGCTCAGTCGACACAGTTTTCTCAGGAGCGACGTTTTTCAGGGGAATGACGGCCAGCTGCCGCAATCAGGCGGGATTTCCAGCGAGGGCGGCGACACCGATGGCATCGCCCTCTTCTCGCGACTCAGAACAGGTTCAGTCCTTCTTTTCCTGCTCAAGCATCTTTGGCGTGGCAGGCAAGCGCTCCACCACCGCCAGTTTTTCCGGGGTCTGCCGGTCGCGCCAGGCACGAAACGCGCTGAGCTCGGCTTCTAGGTTTTTCATCACCCAGGCGAGCACGGCGATGTCGTCAAGCATGCCAAGTCCCGGTATCCAGTCCGGAATGGCATCCAGCGGGCTGAGGAAATACATGAGCCCGGCGACCACCGACAGAATCGCCTTGCCGCTGATCGCCCGGTATTCCCCGCGCCAGTACGCCAGACACAGTGCCTGGAGCAGCTTCAGATCCTCCTTGAGCTTGCCTAACCGATTCCCTTCGCTGGCCGCCTTGCCGGCGACCGCGAACAGCAATGCCGGCAACCGGCCTGCCGCCATAAGCCTTTTGGCCATTGGCAGGTAACGAATCAGATTCCAGGGTGCTTTCATGTTCACTCCAGCGATATCGATAAAAATCGACCAATCGGTCAACCGCTTCTGATGAAACGCCCTGCTTGTCGGGCACTCGCTGACAGGCACACAAGGTTATCCACACAAATTGTGGATAACCTTGTGAACAGAGCCCGGTTTCGGCGCTGAAACGCCCGTTTTATAGGGCTCTGGCTTAAATCGCGCGTTTTTTACTCACACACCTAAACGCAAATAATCGTTGACTCAGTCGCTTCAGGGGGCTAGCCGCAGGCATGGTCAGGCGTGTTCGAAGCCCCGACAAATCCCCGCTTTCGCCTGTTCGCTGACGGTATTGGGACTGCCCTCACCCGGTCAGGTTCGATCTTTTTCGGCAAAAACAAAAATGCCCCGTCTGGACGGGGCATTTTTTCAAGCGGCAATCGAGGTGTCGATTACTTCTTGGCTGCAGGCTTGGCAGGTTCGTCTGCCGGTGCAGTCTCTTCTTCGTCCGCGCCTGCGGCAGGGTCATTGGCGCCTGCAGCAGCAGGGTCCTTGATGCCCAGCAGTTCGAGGTCGAATACCAGCACCGAGTTGGCTGGAATCATCGGGCTTGGGCTCTGCGCGCCGTAAGCCAGTTCGCTCGGGATGTAGAGCTTGATCTTCTCGCCGACGTGCATCAGCTGCAGACCTTCAACCCAACCTGGAATCACGCCGCTGACCGGCAGATCGATCGGGCTGCCGCGCTCGACCGAACTGTCGAAGACCTTGCCGTCAGTCAGCTTGCCTTCGTAGTGAACGGTCACGACATCAGTCGGCTTGGGCACAGGGCCGTCGGCTTTCTTGATGATTTCGTACTGCAGGCCGGAAGCGGTGGTGGTGACTTCCTTGCGCTTGCCGTTTTCTTCGAGGAACTTCTTGCCGGCCGCGGCCGACTCTTCGCTCATCTTGGCCATGCGTTCTTCAGCGCGCTTCTGCAGTTCGCCGAAGGCCGCTACCAGCTCTTCGTCTTTGAGTTTCTGCTCTTTCTTGCCGACGGCGTCTTCGATACCCAGCGCTACGGCTTTGGAATCCAGATCGTCCATACCTTCCTGAGCCAGGCTTTTGCCCATGTTCAGGCCGATGCCATAAGAGGCTTTTTGTGCCGGGGTTTTCAGCTCAACGGTGCTGGCTTGTTTGTCGCAGCCCGCGAGTACCAGACCGACCAGGGCAATCGCCGCTGCCAACCGATGCTGTTTCATCCTGTTTCCTTGTTCATGCGCCAATAGGGCAAACGAGTAAAGCCGCGAGCTTATCAGGCCGCCGCGATCAATGGCTACCGGCATGAGAGGGGGAAAAGGCAGATAAGTTCAGGTAACCAAAGGTTTTCTTGTCCCATCGAGAAAGCTGTTCAGTTTTGGTTCAGGCGCCGCGCGCGAAAGCCGATTGGGCGGGTGACGAATCGGCGGGCGAGCGAAACGCAGGAGATGCCGTTGGCGTTCACTAATTCGCAATAAAGCACTTTTCGACGGGGCATTTATGCCCGCTTCATTCATGGACAAGACAGTACATTAGGGCTGCATGGTCCCGCAGAGCGACCGACAACAAAACCTCCAGCTCGCTTGATAAATCTGCCCACCATCCGGAGTCTTTTCATGAGCAAACCCTGCAACGCTTTGAAGCTGGCGAGTCTGGCGCTTTTGATCGGTGGCACCCAACAGGCCTTCGCCGAGGACATCACGTTCGTGTCTCAGGGAGGGGCTTATCAGGAAGCGCAGAGCAAGGCGATCCTGGAACCGGCGGCGAAAAAACTGGGGCTGACGCTCAAACAGGACAGCTCGCCCAAGGCTTACCCGATCATCAAGACCCAGGTGGAAAGCGGCAAGGTCACCTGGGATGTGGTGGACCTGCCCACCGGCGACTGCGTGCGTGGTCAGCAGGAAGGCCTGTTCGAGAAGCTCGACCCGGCGCTGGTGCCCAATGCCGCGCAATTGCCCGCCGAATTGAAAGATGACTACAGCGTCGGCTACATCAGTTACTCCACGGTGCTGGCTTACCGCACCGACGCGTTCAAAGGCGACCACGTGCCGAAAACCTGGGCGGATTTCTGGGACACCAAAAAGTACCCCGGCCAGCGCTCGCTGCGTAACCTGCCGCGCCCAACGCTGGAAATCGCGCTGCTCGCCGACGGTGTGCCGGCAGACAAGCTGTACCCGCTGGACGTCGACCGCGCCTTTAAGAAGCTTGAGCAGATCAAACCGGACATCGCCACCTGGTGGACCTCGGGCGGTCAGTCGGCGCAGCTGATCAGCGACGGTGAAGTCGACATGATTCAGGCCTGGAACGGCCGCATCAGCGCGGTGCAGGCGGCAGGCGCGCCGGTCGCTTTCGATTACAACCAGGGCGTGCTGGAAACCAATTCGCTGTGCGTGCTCAAGGGCACCCCGCACAAGGCCGCCGCCATGAAGTTCGTCAACGAAGCCATCGATGCGAAGTTGCAGGCCGCGCTGCCGATGATCATCGATTACGGCCCGCTCAATCCAGAGGCGTTCAAGACCGGCGTGATTCCTGCCGAACGTGAAGCCCGTCTGCCGTCTTCGCCGCAGAATATTTCGCGTCAGGCCCTGTTGTCCGCGCAATGGTGGGCCTCGGATGCGGGCGTCAAAGCCGAAGAGCGCTGGCTGTCCTTCGTTCAGAAAAAGTAATGGGAGGCTCCAATGTCCAACGCTTATCTCGCCAAATCCCTGCCCGACTCCAGCGATCAGTATCCGCCACCGATGACCAATGAACAGGCATTGGTGCGCGAGGAGCGCAAGGAGCATGCCTCGATGCTGTTGCTGCTCGCCCCGGCGCTGGTGATGGTGGTGGTGCTGCTGATCATGCCGCTGTGCTGGCTGGCGTTTCAGTCCGTGCAGACCGAAGACGGCTTTTCATTGGCCAACTACCTGCGCATCTTTCAGGAGTCCATTTATTGGGACACCTTCGCCCTGACGTTCAAGATCAGTTTTCTGGTGACGATTCTGTCGATCGTCATGGGCTTTCCCATCGCTTACGCGGCGTCGCGGCTGCACGGGTTCTGGGCCAATCTGGTACTGATCTGCGTGATCCTGCCGTTCTGGACCAGCGTGCTGGTGCGTTCCTACGCCTGGCTGGTGCTGCTGCAACGCCGTGGTCTGGTCAATCAGACGCTGATGGACCTGGGCATCATCGACCAGCCGCTGAACCTTATGCACAACACCACCGGCACCGTGATCGGCACGTTGCACGTGATGCTGCCGTTCATGGTGCTGCCGCTGTATTCGGTGATGAAAAAGATCCCGCAGGATCTGATGCAGGCCTCGGAAAGCCTGGGCGCCAAGCCGTTTTATACCTTCCGCCGCGTGTTCCTGCCGATGGCTGCGCCGGGCATCATGGCCGGTTCCATTCTGGTGTTCGTGATCTGCCTGGGCTTTTTCATCACCCCTGAATTGCTGGGTGGCGGGCGCACGATCCTGGTATCGATGCTGGTGCAACGCAACGTCGAGCTCTATCACGCCTGGGGCGCGGCCAGTGCGGTCGGTCTGGTGCTGTTGTTCGTGGTGTTCCTGATTTTCTGGGGCATCAATCGCTTTATCCCCATCGAACGCATTCTGGGAGCACGCTGATGAACCTGCTTGCCAACCTGCGCCACCTGCGTCTGTCCCGCGTGCTGTTCACGCTGCTGGTGGCGGCGATTCTGCTGTACCTGATCATCCCGGTGCTGATCGTGGTGCCGATGTCGTTCTCCGAAGCGCGCTTTCTGCAGTTCCCGCCCAAGCAGTGGTCGTTTCACTGGTACGAGGCGTTCTTCAACAGCGTGGAGTGGATGTCGGCGGCCAAGGTCAGCCTGATCACTGCGTTCTTCACCATGGTGATCAGCCTGCCGATCGGCATGGCGGCCGCCTACGCGATCAATAATTCGAGCCTGAAGGTGGTGCGCACGCTGCAGATCGTTCTGCTGTTGCCGATGATGGTGCCGATCATCCTGATCGCCGCCGGGGTGTTTTTCGTCTATGCACGGGTCGGTCTGATCAGCACGATGACCGGTCTGGTGCTGGCGCACATCATGCTGGCGCTGCCGTACGTGATCATCGCGTTACTGGCCGGGCTGCGTAATTTCGACATGTCTCAGGAGATGGTCGCGCGCAGTCTCGGGATGAACCGCTTTCGCGCGTTCATGGCCGTGACGCTCCCGCAGATCAAGCCCAGTGTGGTGTCGGCCACCCTGTTCGCGTTCATCACGTCGCTGGATGAGACGGTGGTCGCGCTGTTCATTTCCGGTGGCGATAACCAGACCCTGACCAAGCGCATGTTCACTGCCCTGCGCGACGAAATCGACCCGACGATCGCTGCCATCAGCTCCATCCTGATTCTGGCATCGCTGATCCTGGTGGTGATTGCGGGGCGCAACAAGCAGGGTTGATTGGCTGGCTTTACCTCTGATCGTTCCCACGCTCCGCGTGGGAATGCCGCCTGTGACGCTCCGCGTCACGCCGGGGACGCGGAGCGTCCGGGGAAGCGTCCTCACGCAGAGCGTGGGGCCGATCAAAAACACCCCAGCACAGCCTGCCGTCAATCCTCGCAATTCAGCATCAATCACCCGCCCAACCCTTGATCTCGGCATCGGCCGCTGGGCGCGGGTTTTTACAATGAGTCCATCCTTCGTACCCTCAAGGCCCTGATCATGTTGAAAAACCAGCTGCGTGACCCTTCCCTTCTCGTCGAACGTGCCTACGTCAATGGCGCGTGGATCGAGGCCGATGACGGCGCGACCCTCGATGTGACCAACCCGGCGGACGGCAGTGTCATCGCACGCGTTCCCGCCTTGCAGGCACAGGAGACTCGCCGCGCCATCGAGGCCGCCGAGGCTCGCTTCGCCAGTTGGCGCGAGGTGCCCGCCGCAGAGCGTGCGCGTTACCTTGAGGTGTGGTTCAAGCTGATCATGGACAACCAGGAAGACCTGGCCCTGATCATGACCGCCGAACAGGGCAAGCCGCTGGCCGAATCCCGTGGCGAGATTGCCTATGGCGCCAGCTTCGTCAAATGGTTTGCCGAAGAAGCGCGGCGTATCTACGGCGACACGATTCCAGCGCCCACTGCCGATCGGCGCATTCTGGTGCTCAAACAGCCCATCGGTGTCGTGGCCGCCATCACGCCCTGGAATTTCCCGAACGCCATGATCACCCGCAAATGCGCCCCGGCATTGGCGGCGGGTTGCCCGGTGCTGGTCAAGCCGTCGGAAATGACGCCGCTGTCCGCGCTCGCCCTTGCCGTCCTGGCCGAGCGCGCAGGCATTCCGGCCGGTGTCTTCAACGTGCTGACCGGTCTGCCGGCCGGCGTGGGCGGCGAGATGACCGCCAACCCTGCGGTGCGCAAGTTGTCATTCACCGGATCGACTCGCGTGGGTCAACTGCTGATGAGCCAGTGTGCCGCAACCATCAAGCGCCTGAGCCTTGAGCTGGGCGGCAACGCGCCCTTCATTGTGTTCGACGATGCCGATCTGGACCTGGCCATTGCAGGCGTCATGCAGAGCAAATTCCGCAACGCCGGACAGACCTGCGTCTGTGCCAACCGCATCCTGGTGCAGGATGGCATCTATGACCGTTTCGCCGAGCGCCTCAGCGCTGCGGTGGCCGAGCTGAAAGTCGGTGACGGTCTGCAGAACGGCGTCACCATCGGCCCGCTGATCAACGCCGCGGCAGTGGATAAAGTCGCCCGCCACATCGACGACGCGCTGGAGAAAGGCGCGAGTATCGTCGTCGGCGGCGCGCCGCAAGGCGACGGCCTGTACGTCCAGCCGACCGTGCTGCGCGATGCCAGCGCGGACATGCTGCTGGCCAGCGAGGAAACCTTCGGCCCGGTCGCCCCGCTCTTCCGCTTCAAGGATGAAGCCCAGGCGCTGGCGCTGGCCAACGCCACGCCTTACGGGCTGGGTGCTTATTACTTCACGCAGGACATGCGGCGCGCCTGGCGCGTGGGCGAGCGCCTGGAGTTCGGCATGGTGGGCCTGAACACCGGAATCATTTCCATGGAAGTCGCGCCGTTCGGGGGCATGAAGCAATCGGGCACGGGGCGCGAAGGCTCCAAATACGGGCTCGATGAATTTCTGGAAGTGAAGGCCTGGCACATCGGCGGGCTCAACTGAGCCCACCCTGCGTTTACTGCTTCGCCCCCGCCGCCGGACAGCAGATCGTGTTTTTCCGGCGGCCCAAAACGGCACGAACCGGGCCTGTGCCTGTGTTCAGATGACATGCAGATCTTTCGGGCCAACCCCTTCTGCAAAGAGGACGCTCCATGAATTTCACTGAAGGTTTTGAATCGGTCAGCGTCAACAAGGTGTGCAAGCACTACGGCAGCCTCAAAGCGCTGAACAACGTCGACCTCAAGGTCGAGGCTGGGGAGTTCATGTCCTTGCTCGGCCCTTCGGGGTCAGGCAAGACCACCTTGCTGAGCATCCTCGGCGGCTTCATCCGGGTCAGCTCCGGCAGCATTTTCTTCGGCGAGCGGGACGTCACGCTGATGCCGCCGCACAAGCGCGAAATCGGTGTGGTGTTTCAGAACTACGCGCTGTTTCCACACATGACGGTGGGTGAAAACGTTGCCTTTCCGCTGCGCGCACGCGGGGAAAGTGCGGCCAAGAGTCGCGACCGGGTAAAAAGCGCACTGGCGACGGTCGAGCTGTCGGGGTATGAGGATCGCAACATCGCGGCGCTGTCGGGCGGGCAACGGCAACGGGTCGCACTGGCGCGGGCAATCGTGTTCGAGCCCAAGCTGATCCTGATGGACGAGCCGCTCTCGGCGCTGGACAAACAGCTGCGCGAGATCATGCAGATCGAATTGCGCGCGCTGCACAAGCGGTTGGGGGCGACGATGATTTACGTCACTCACGATCAGCGCGAAGCCCTGACCATGAGCGACCGGATTGCGATCATGCGCGGCGGTCAGCTGGTGCAGGTCGATACGCCCCGTCGCCTGCACGATCATCCGGCCAACGATTTCGTCGCAAGCTTCATTGGCGAAAGCACGCTGGTGCCGCTGCAACGTGGCGCGGACAATGGCCTGACCCTGGGCGCGACCAGGCTGCGCACCACGCGGCCGGTGCCTGCTTCGGGTGATGTGTTCCTGGCTCTGCAATCGGAAAAACTGCTGCTGGACAACGCAAGCTCCGGGCCTGAGTGGAACCGTCTGAGAGGCCGGGTTTCCGACATCGTCTTTCAGGGCGAGAGCCTGAAAGTGTTCGTCGACCTCGAAGGCGGCCCGACCGTCAGCCTGCGCCAGCCGAGCCACCATGAAGGCAATCTGAGCCTGCCGCCCATCGGCTCGCCCATGCTGATGCGCCTGCATCCTGAAGACACCATCGTCGTACCTCGCGCCGGGGTTTGATCGACGAGTTGAACCTGCCGCCAGACCTGTAGGCGTGAGCCGGCTGCTTTCAAGGCCCCTTCGATCACGGCGTAACACCCTACGCCTTCCCGGCTGAAGCCGGTCCTACGAAATTGCGCAACGTCTGTAGGACTGGCTTTAGCCGGGAAGAGGCCGGTGCATGCCGTAGAGATGTAACGTCTGGAATCCGGTCTTCGCGGGCAAGCGCGCTCCTACAGATTCCGTGATTGCAGCGCCGCCAATCCCTGTAGGAGTGAGCTTGCTCGCGATTGGGTGTGCCTGATGTCCACTTTTCATCTGACACACCCCATCGCGAGCGCGCTCACTCCTACAGCAGTTTCAGGCAGCCTCAAAGGGTGTGAGCCTTACCACAAACACCCCGCAGCGAAATATTCCGAAACACCCCCTCAAAACAGTCGATCACAGCGCTGGCCAGCCCAAGTTCAGCGCTTGTGATTCCGGGCAGTTCTTATGCTGATGGCATCACCCGCCCTATTGGCAATCACGGAGATCGAGATGAATTCTGCACTGACTGAAAACCAGCGCTTGCTGGCCCTGCGCGAACAACACGTGCCGCGCGGTATCGCCACCGCTCACCCGGTGGTCGCTGCGCGCGCCGACGGTGCCGAGCTGTGGGATGTCGACGGCAAGCGTTATCTGGATTTCGTGGGCGGGATCGGCGTGCTCAATGTCGGCCACAACCATCCTGACGTGGTCGAAGCGGTGCGCCGCCAGGTCGGTGAAATATCCCACGCCAGCTTTCAGGTCGTTGCGTACGAAAACTATATTCAGGTCGCGGCGCGGCTGAACGCGATGATCGGCGGTGACGCGCATTACAAAAGCGTGCTGTTCACCTCCGGCGCGGAAGCGGTCGAGAACGCCATCAAGATTGCCCGCGGTTACACCAACCGCACCGCCGTCATCTCCTTTCGCGGCGGCTTCCACGGTCGCACCCTGCTGGGCGTGACGCTGACCGGCATGAGCCAGCCCTACAAACAGAACTTCGGCCCCTTCCCCGCCGAGATCTACCACGCCACTTACCCCAACGCCTATCGTGGGGTGAGCAGTGACGATGCGCTGGCCGAACTCGATGAGCTGTTCGCCACCGACGTCGCGCCCGATCGCGTGGCTGCAATCATCATCGAACCGGTGCAGGGCGACGGCGGCTTCCTTGCAGCACCCAAAGCCTTCCTGCAGGCCCTGCGTGAACGCTGCACCCAGCACGGCATCGTGCTGATTCTGGATGAGATACAGGCAGGCTTCGGTCGCACCGGCAAAATGTTCGGCTTCCAGCACGCCGACATTCAGCCGGACCTGGTGACCGTGGCCAAGAGCCTCGCCGGCGGGATGCCGCTGTCAGGCGTGGTCGGTCGTGCCGACATCATGGACGCGCCGACACCGGGCGGCCTCGGCGGCACATACGGCGGCAATGCAGTCGCTTGTGCTGCGGCGCTGGCGGTCCTCGATCTGTTCGAAAAGCAGGATCTGCTGAGCCAGGGTGAAACACTTGCCACGCAGTTGCGCGAAGGCTTGCAGGCGCTGCAAAAGCGCTATCCACGCATCGGCGACGTGCGCGGTCTGGGCTTCATGCTGGCGATCGAAATGGTGGCCGACGACGCTCGCCAGAGCCCGGATGCAGCCCTTGCGCAGAAGGTCATCGATGAGGCGCGCAATGCCGGTCTGCTGGTGATCAAGTGCGGCGTGCATCGCAACGTGGTGCGCTTCCTGGCACCGCTGGTGGCCACGCCGGCGCAAGTGGCAGAGGCCTTGCAGATGCTCGACAAGGCATTGGCTGCGGCCTGCTGAATACACGGCAACACCCACGGCCCGACCTGCATTGGCAGGCTCGGGCTCAGGCTGCATCACAGGGAACCGTCAGCGCTGTTCAGGAGCAAAACATGAGAGTCACCCAGTACAAAGCGCTCGGGCTGTCCATCGCCACTGTGGTTGACCGCGAACGGGGCATCCTTGAAGGGCTGCGACCGCTGGCAGTGCAAAGCGAGGCGCTCACCAGTGACGCGCAATTGCTCAGCGCTTACCGACATGTGGCGCAGGAGCTGGCTGCAGCGCCGGTTCAGGTCAGTGCCACGGCATTCCATGGCCAGCTTTACCAACGTGTGGCGCAACAATTGCAAATCATTCCCGGCTGGGACGAAAGTGTTGCGTTTAGTAGCTCTTCGGCGCAGTGGCCGATTTTCGAAGACGCTCCGGGTGCGCTTCAGTACCTGAGCAAGTTTTACCGACTGATACTGATCGCCCCACCCCAGGGGATCGATGCGACGGCGCTGAGCAGGCGTCTGCCCATCGAGTTCGACGCGATCATCGAGCCGGGCGCAGACGATTGGCATGCCAGCCTCGCCAACGCCTTGCATCGTCTGGGTCTGGAACGATCAGAGCTGTTACCGGTGCGCAGTACCGAGAGTGACGACCCGTGGACCGACCGGGTGGACTTTCCGGTCTGCACACTCCGCCGCGGCCATGACCGGCCGTGGAACCATTCGCCTCAGGCAATGGACGGCAAGCGCTGTGAATACGCCAGTCTTGCCGACCTGGCCCATGCCCATCAAAAGGCATTGCACGCCTGAGACCGACAGCCCGGATATGACATTGCGAGGACTGATCAATGGACGCTGCAACGAAGCTGGACCGTATCGACATCAACATCCTGGTTCAACTGCAGAAAGACGGGCGCATGACCAACGTCAGCCTCGCCGAAGCCGTGGGTCTGTCACCCAGCCCTTGCCTGCAGCGGGTCAAGCGACTTGAAGCTGCGGGCTATATCAGCGGGTACGAGGCACACGTGAACCTGGCCAAGTTCGCCAACTCCGTAACGGTCTTCACCGAAGTGACATTGTCGGACCACAAACGCGCCGACTTCGTGAAATTCGAATCGAGCATCCGCAACATCGACGAAGTGCTCGAATGCCATCTGATCAGCGGCGGCTATGACTATCTGGTGCGCTTCCTGTGCAGCAGCATCGCGCATTATCAGGAATTGATGGAGTCGATCCTGGACAAGAATATCGGCATCGAGAAGTACTTCAGCTACATCGTGATCAAGTCACCAGTGGTCAAGAGCACGGTGCCGTTGAGGAGCCTTGTGCGGGCGGTTTGAGGTTTTGGATTTATCAGAAAAGGGCCTGGATTGGCCCTTTTTCTTTGGGTTGTGCCTGACGCTGTAGCGGGAGCACATTCATTCGCGAAGCATGATCAAGGCCTTGACCCTCTACGGTTGTACCCACCCGACGCGAAACGAATCGCTCCCGCCGTAAGCCCCATGGGTGACGGAGGTCCATGCCTGATCGGCCGCCCTTCACGCCAGAATGCAAAACACCTTGCGCACGGTCTCCTCGCTGACCCACGCATTGGTCGCACCTTTAGGGACCACAACGGTTTCCCCGGCACGCACGCAATGACGGTCACCGCCTTGCGCGGTCAGCGTCACCGCCCCGTCGAGAATAAACATCAGCTCGCTGTAGCTCGGCTCAACCTGCTTGCGGGCATAGCCCTCGCACTGCCACAGACCAATGCGCAGATTGGCCACGCTGAACAACGTCTCACTCCAGGCCCTGGGGGCCGGCGTCAACAGCACGCTGGCCGCGGGCGGAGTGCTCGGTGCAAGCGTTCGCCCCAGATCGATTTTGATCGGCATGGCGGGCATGTCGGAACACGCCTGCAGTCCCGGAAAGGCCATGAACAGACGCCGCAACTGCCCGCGATGATGCCAGCGCACCCGCACGCCGCGAGGCACGACGAAGCAGTCACCGGCGCTCAGTTGCAGGTCGAATCCATCACCTTGCAAGCTCAGTTCGCCCGCCTCGACGATCCCCAGTTCAACCCAGGGAAAATCCTCGATCAGCAGGTTGGCACCGACACTGACGCTGCTGCCGGTGACGAATCCCTGCTGCGCCTCATGGAAATGGATCACCCGCCCTGCCGCCAGCGGATCGTCTTGCAGGGCGAACGCGGCGCAAGGCAGGTCGCGGTCGGTGTGGGGCTGTGAATAGTGCAGAATCGGGGGCATGTGCTGAGTGCTCGCTCATCGTCCGATGACATCAAGAAACTGCTGCCAGCCTGCCGCCAGGCGAACGCCCGGGGCCCGGAAGGCATGCAGCGGAATGGGTTTGAACGTGTCGCCCGCCAGCAGGCCGAGCTCGACGTTTTCGCCGGCGGTCATCGCCGACAGTTGCTTGCCCATCCACGTGGACATCGCCACCCCGCCGCCGTTGTAGCCGATGGCGTAGTAGCTGCGCTCGTCGAGTTTTCCGGCATGCGGAAGGTAGTCCAGGGTCATCGCCACCAGACCCGACCAGCGATAGGCGACCTTGTAATCGCGCAAAATCGGGAACACCACCGCCATGCTGCGCTGCAGGTCGTCGAAGGCGCTGCTTGAATCGTTTTTACCGAACGCGCCGCGCCCGCCGAAGATCAGCCGGTCACCTACCACGCGGAACCAGCGCAGCATGCGTTTGGTGTCGCCACAGACCTGCCCGCCGGGCATCAGCGTCGCAAGCACGTGGGCAGGCAGCGGCTCGGTGGCGATGATCGCGCTGCGAAACGGAATCAGCCGACGATGCAGGCTGTCGGTGACGCGGGTCTGATCCGAATAACCGTTGGTGGCATAGATCACCTGACGCGCGCTGACGCGGCCTTGCGGCGTCTGCACGATCACCCGATCGCCTTCACGAGTCACCCGCTGAGCCGCGCTGTTGATGAAAATCTTCACCCCGCGGTCCGTCAGGTGCCGGGCGATGCCACGGGCGTAATTCAGAGGATGGATACCGCCGGCCTTGGGGGTCAGCAGGCCGCCGGCAAAAATCGTCGAGCCGGTCATTTCCCGTACCTGATCGGCCGGGATCATCACCGATGAAGCGCCGCCGGTTTCCCGCTTGATCCAGTTGGCGGTACTTTCAAGGCCCGCCAGTGCATGCACGTTGTGCGCAGCGGCGATGTGCCCGCCCATGTGCAGGCTGGCATCGGTCAGCCCCAGGGTTTCAACGGTTTCCACCAGGCTGTCCACGGCGGCGTAACCGGTGCGGTACATGTGCAAGGCGGTGTCGCGATTGTAACGCGCCATCAGGGCCGAAAAGCCTACGCGGAATTTTGGCGAAACCACCCCGCCGTTACGCCCGCTGGCGCCCCAGGCGAGCGTGTTGGCGTCGACGATCAGCGGCTCGCGGCCACTGTCGGCGATGTGGCGGGCTGCCGAGAGACCGGTGTAACCGGCGCCGATGATCACCACGTCACACTGCCGCTCACCTTCGAGCGATTGCAATGCCGGTGCGGGTTGGGCGGTGGCCGCCCATAAGCTCTGAACAGTCATGCCAGCCTCTGGGCTCAGGAAGAATGGCGCTCGCGATCGGGCGCGAGCGCCGACAGGGTTCAACCCAGTTCTTTTTCCACGGCGTCGGCCAGTTGCGCCAGCGAGGTGAAATGGTAGTGCGGCTCGGTACGCTCGGATTCCAGCGTGCCGCCGGTGCCTTTCTGGGCGAAGCGCCGCTCGATCCAGCAGGTCTGGTAACCCAGGCGCATGGCCACGCCGATGTCGTGATACTGGCTTTGCGCAACGTGGAGGATTTCTTCGAAGACAATGCCCTGCGTCGAGGCCAGCACGCCTCGTGTGTAGGCGAAGAACTGCGGATCGGGCTTTTCGAAACGGACATCGTCGACAGTGACGCGCACGTCGAACGGCTGGCCGAGCGTCTCGGCCATGTGGTTGAGTGCCCAGATCTGCGAGTTGGTGGTGGCGACCAGCTTGAAGTGTTTACGCAGGCGCTTGAGGGCTTCGACCGAGTCCGGGAAGGCCGGGAAATTTTTCACCGACTGAGCCAGGCCTTTGGCGTAGTCATCGTTGTCCGGCAGCCCCAGCTTGGCGGCGATGACGTGGTAGCAGCGCTCCAGATCGTCCGGCCACCAGCCCGAATCCGTGGAGGCGCGCGCTTCGCGATAGGCCTTGAGGATGTCATCGTCGCTGCAGGCTTTACCGGCTTCGCCGGACACTTCGCGCACATGGGCGAGGATCCCGGCTTCGAAATCGATCAGGGTACCGACGACGTCGAACGTCAGGGCTTTGAACTGCTTGAAAGACATAGGGCGCTCCGCAAGAAAAGTCGTGAGAGTGAAACGGGCTGGACAGGCCCATTATCTGCCCCGCTTCTCGCGCAATATTCTGTTTTGCCCTGCCCGTAAGGCATAACCTACTGTTTTTCTACTCGACGTGCCGCACCTGTGCTCAAGCGGGTTTTCAGCAGCGTTTCAAGGGGTGTTCTTGAGGACGGCGGCAAGACCCAGATGCGGGTAAAGCGCGTCGATGGCGAGCAGATCGGCGTGCATCTCTTCGATGATCCAGTCGCGCACCTGTTCGACCACCGGACGCACTGGACGACTGCCCGGCACCACCAGACAACAGCGTCGGGACGTGACCCGGACAGCATCCGTGGCAGGGACCAGCTCGCCTTTGCAGAGCGAGTTGGACACGACGTTCAACCAGCCCAGCGCAATGCCCTGCCCCAGTAACGCGGCCTGCACGACGACCGCGTAATCCGAGAACACCAGGGTGTTGTCCGGCCGGCCCGCGGTCTCGAAAGCGGCTGCCCAGCTGCGATCCTGATTGTCCATGCTGATGAGTGCCGGTACCCGCTTGCGACCCTTGCCCTGTACCACGTCGGCCAGGTATTGAGGGTTGCACACCGGCAGGACAATCTCCGGCATCACCAGTGAATCCGCGGGTTTCAGGCTGCCGGACTCCAGATAGCGCATCCCCAGATCGACATCCACCAACGGCCCGCCGATCCTTCCCGACATCAGCTGATAGCGCATGTCGACCGTGGGAAACCGTTCATTGAAGCGGCGCATGCGTGGCATCAGCCAATGCGTGGTGAACGCAGTGGACACCGACAGCGTCACGGTCTCGATGCCTGTGGCGCGCGCTTCGATTTCACTGATCGCCGACTCGATGGTGCTGAAGCCTTCCTGCACCCGACGATACAAAATGCTGCCGCTGTCGGTCAGTCGGGCGCCGCCCCGGACGCGTTCGAACAGCTGCACGCCCAGGTGCTCTTCCAGGCGCGACAACATGCGGCTGACGGCCGGTTGACTGACACACAGTTCATCGGCCGCCCGCGTGAAACTGCCACATCGCGCGGCCGCTTCGAAGACGAACAGGGAACTGGAGCTGGGGAGCTTGCGACGTAAATTAGACATGACCTGAGATTATGCTTAATCCAACTATTAGTAAATTGTCGGTGAAAAAAAACCGAGCCTACTCTTGCCAGCCAATGTGTCCGGCTCGCGACCCTCGTTTGCCCTGCCACACACCCTCGTTTCCCCTCTTCGAAGAGACCGTTGCTGATATGGATAACGCCCTGAAATTTTATATCGATGGCCGCTGGGTTGAACCCCATGGCAGCACCCGCCTGCCGGTGATCGACCCCGCGACCGAACAGCCATTCTGCGAGATCGCCATGGGCAATCTGGCCGATGTCGAAGACGCCGTGGCAGCGGCGCGGCGCGCCTTTCCAGCCTTCGCACGGACGACGCCCGGGGAGCGCAAACAGTTGCTGCAACGCATCCTTGACGGGTTCATGACACGTTATGACGAAATCGCCGAAGCCATCGTTCGCGAAGTCGGCGCGCCCACGTCGCTGTCCCACGACTGGCAGGCCGGCATCGGCAAATTCCACCTGGAACAGCTGCTGCGCACCCTCGACACGTTCGAATTCCAGAAGACCCGAGGCACGACGCTGATCAATCAGGAGGCCGTGGGTGTGGTGGCGTTGATCACGCCCTGGAACTGGCCGATCAACCAGATCGTCTGCAAAGTGGCGCCGGCCCTTGCCGCTGGCTGCACGATGGTGCTCAAGCCGAGCGAGATTGCACCGATCAACGCGCTGCTATTCGCCGAAGTGCTGCACGATGCTGGCGTGCCGCCCGGCGTGTTCAACCTGATCAACGGCGACGGCCCAAGCGTGGGCGCGGCGCTGGCAGCGCATCCGCAGGTGGACATGGTCTCGTTCACCGGATCGACCCGCGCCGGTGTCGAGATCGCACGCCTGGCCGCGCCGACCGTCAAGCGCGTGCATCAGGAACTGGGCGGCAAGTCGGCGAACATTCTGCTCGATGACGTTGATCTGGAGGCGGCTGTGACTGCCGGTGTGAACAGCTGTTTCGGCAACAGCGGCCAGTCGTGCAATGCACCGACCCGGATGCTGGTGCCTGCCGCGCTGCATGATCGCGCGGTGGAGATCGCTCGACGCGCCGCCCTCGCTCATCGGCCCGGCGCCCCTGCCGCGGCACACACGACGATGGGTCCGGTGATCAGCGAACGGCAGTTCGACGCGATCCAGCGGATGATTGCCATCGGCATCGATGAAGGCGCACAACTGGTGTGCGGAGGCACGGGACGGCCGGCGCATCTGCCGACGGGTTACTACGTGCAGCCGACGATTTTCGCTCATGTCAGCCCGGAGATGACCATTGCACGGGACGAGATTTTCGGTCCGGTGCTGGTGATTCAGCCGTACGAAAATGACGCGCACGCGGTGCAACTGGCCAACGACAGCGTGTTCGGCCTCGCCGCCTACGTGCAATCGTCCGATCTGCAGCGTGCGCGGGACATCGCCCTGCAGCTGCGTGCCGGAAGCGTCTACGTCAACTATCCCGCGTGGGACCCGGCGGCGCCGTTCGGCGGGTACAAGCAGTCGGGCAACGGCCGCGAATATGCCGAATGGGGACTGGAAGCGTTTCTGGAAACCAAGGGCATCGTGGGCTGGGGCCACTGATGTAAGACAAACCGCGCGCCCGGTTGCACAGGCGCGCGGCGTACCGTGAAATGCATCACAGGTGGGCGACTGCCTCGCTCATCTGCGCCACAGGGGTCTTGATCAGATCCGCCACGCGCTCGGCGATCATGATCGTCGGCACGTTGGTATTGGCGCACGGGATCGACGGCATCAGCGATGCATCGCAGACCCGCAAGGCGTCGACGCCTATCACCCGTGCATCGCCGGTCGTCACGGCAAGCGGATCATCCGCGTGCCCCATGCGACAGGTGCCGGACGGATGCCAGGTGCCACCAACGTTGCGCTGCACGAATTCGGTCAGCGCCTGATCGTCGGCCAGCAGTTTCTTGAGGGTCACGCCCTGAGTCACCAGGCCATGAACCAGCAGTGCCCGGAATGGACCGGCAATATCCAGCAGCACACTCAACACGCCGCGCTGCAAGGCATTGAACAGACCCGGCATCGCGACCTTCGCCACCCGCGGCGAGTAACTGGAGGCGAACACCACACTGCGCTCGTCACGCAGCGCATCACTCGATAACGCGCGCGCGCCGAATTGCAGCGCCTGCTTGAGCCGCTGCAGATCCCGAGGGTCAGAGAGCATCTCGAAATTTACCTGCGGCTCGTCGCCAGGATCGCTGGACGCCAGGCGCAGACGGCCCCGGGAGAAGGATTTGTTGACCCAGAAAAAAATCGTTCCCAACCGATAACCGATCGAATGCCAGCCTGAACGCGACAGGATCGCGCCGTGCATGTCGCCCGGCACGGCGCCTTCCACGCCGGAAGAAAACCGCACGATGGCCTGCTCATGGTGTTCCTCAGGAAACGGTGTCCGGCCACGCCGGGTCAGCAACGCCGAAACCGCGATCGAAGGATGTTCCATCAGGTTGCCACCCACGCCCGGCCGATCGGCGACCACAGGAATGCCCAGCGAACGCAGATCCTGCGCTGGGCCGATGCCGCTGCGCAGCAGGATCGCCGGACTGTGAATGGCCCCCGCGCAGACGATGACCTCCCGCGCCACCAGGGATTCGCGCTGTGCCGCTGCGTTGATGATCCGGGCACCGACGGCGCGACGGCCTTCGATCAGCACGCGATCGACCATGCAGTGAGTCCGCAGGGTCAGATTGCTGCGCCGACGCACCTCGTCGGTCAGGTAGCACACGGAGGTGGGAATCCGTTCGCCCTGCTCGCTGACCCCGATCGCGCCGACGTAAGTGCCATCTTCCCACGGCCCATTCTGATCAGGCTTGTGCGCCAGGCCTTGCGCGGCGAAGACCTGAATCACCTTGTTAACGAACGGCGACAGAAACTGCGCGGGCGTGCGACGAATCCGCACCGGGCCATCGCTGCCATGATGCGCTGCGTGCGGCGGTCCGTTGAAATCCGTGTCGTTTTCCAGCTTGCGAAAGTACGGCAGGCAGGTGGCCCAGTTCCAGCCGTCGGCGCCAAGCGTCTCCCATTCGTCATAGTCGGCGGGGGCGCCACGGTTGGTCATCAACGCATTGATCGCCGAGCCGCCGCCGAGTATCCGCGCCTGCTCATAACGCCGAGAGGCGTTCGCCCGCTGGCCCATCAACGCCGTCAGACTTTTCCAGATATTGCTCACGTCCAGATAGGCACGACCGGGATAACGGCTGCGGATCGCCGGCGGCATGGTCTGCGCCGAGATGTCCCGCCCCGCTTCGATCAGGCAGACCTGCACGTTCGGGTCCTCCGAGAGCCGCGCGGCGAGCACACAGCCCGCCGAACCGCCTCCGAGAATCAGGTAATCGATCATCGAAGGACCTCGCCGTTACTGAACGAACTTGAGCCAGCGATCCTTCGCCGCGATACCGGCCGGCGATGCCCACCATTCCTCGGACATCAAGGCTTGTCTGGCGGCGTTGTCCGGCGAGCTTGGCAGCTCCCTGGCACGTTGCTCGGTGATCTTCCCGGTGCCGAAGGCCGCAGGGTTGCCCGGGCCGTAATCGATGTACAGCGGCAGGTTGGCCTGCAGTTCGGGCGACAGCGCTTCGTTGATGAACTTCACCGCCGCCGCGTAGTTCGGTGCGTCTTTGAGGATGCACAGCTGGGTGTTCTGCAACAAGCCGTCGTTGTAGGTGAAGGCGACGTCGGGATTGCTCTTCTGCACGGCACTGGCGCGACCGTTCCAGATCATCAGCATGTCGACCTCGCCATCGGCGAGCAACTGAGCCGACTGGCCGCCGGACGTCCACCACACGGCAATGTTCGGCTTGATTTGCTCAAGCCGCTTGTAGGCACGGTCGACGTCCACCGGGTACAGCTTGTCACGCGGCACGCCGTCGGAGAGCAATGCCGCCTCCAGCGTACTCATCGGGTCGTTGCGCAACGCGCGGGTGCCGGGGAAATTCTTCACGTCCCAGAACTCGGCCCAGGTCTGCGGGATTTTCTTCAGCGTCTTCTTGTTGTAACCGATGACCGACGAATAGAACTCGTAAGCCACCGAATACGGCGTGCGGTACTGCGCCGGCATGTTTTTCACATTGGGCATCTTGCTCAGGTCCAGCGGCTCGATCAGCCCTTCGTTGCCACCACGAACGCAGTTGGAGGGCGGCGTGTCGATCACGTCCCAGACGGGTTTTTTCGCATCGCCCATGGCCTTGACCATCGGCCATGCATCGGGGGCGCTGTCCTGTTTGATGGTCATGCCGAGGGCCTTCGCGGCAGGGTCCAGAATGGCTTTGGTCTGGGCTTCCTGGTAGGCGCCCCCTTGGGAAACGAAGGTGATTTCTTCAGCCGCCAAGGCACTGCTCGCGCACGCCACCGAAAGACTCAACAGGGATAAGACGGAACCGAAAGCTGCAGCAACAGACAAGGTTTTCATGGCAAATCATCCTGGACGTAGATTAATTCGGCAGCTCAAAAAAACCTGAAAGACATCCTGCACTGTCGTGCGCTGCTCAGATTTTCTTTTTGTTGGACCGAGCGGGACATCTGGACGTTACAAGAGCATGACGCCGGCGGGCAATGCACGAATAGTCAGGATGAACATGTTGTGAGGTTATGCCGAAACCGAACCTTGTCTGCAGTGCCATCAGTCCCGTCGCACGGCCGCAAACGGCAGGCGCTGATTCAATGCGTGGCTCAGGTATCGCACGAACAGCGAGATGCGCTGCGGGATGTGCGCACGATGCGGGTACACCACGAAGATGTCACCACGCGGCGCCTGATGATCGGTCAGCACTGCGCGCAGGCGCCCGGAATCCAGATGTTCCTGCGTGTCCCAGCGCGATCGGAGAATCAGACCGTGCCCCTCCAGTGCGAGGCCGACGGCGACTTCGCCATCGTTGCTCGACAGCGTGCCTCTGACTTTGTGTGCGTATTCGCGACCGTCCTTGTGAAAGCGCCAGATCGCGTAATCGCTGCCGAACTGGCGCAGAACGATGCAGTTGTGCTGCGCAAGATCGGCCACGCAGGTCGGCTCAGGCATAGCTTCAAGGTATCTGGGCGCTGCGCAGAGGATGCGTGGATTCTCCAGCAATCGCACGCCGATCAAACGTGAATCGGGAGGCTCGCCCATCCACACGCCGAGGTCGAACTGGTCGTCCAGCATGCTGGGCGGCTGACTGCTGAGTTCAAGGGAAATCTCCAGTTCCGGATGCAGCCGGGCGAACTCCGAGACCACCGGCGCCAGATGTCGTCGGCCAAAACCGAGCGTGCCATTGATCCGCAGACGCCCGCGCAGCGTCGGCTGACGGCTGTTGAGCGCGCTTTCCAATTCCTCAAGCTGGCGCAGGATGGGCCGGCCACCTTCCAGGTACTGCGTGCCTTCCGGCGTCAGCGAAAGCCGCCGCGTGGTGCGCTGCATCAATTGCACCCCGAGGCGAGCTTCGAGTTGACTCAAGCGCTTGCTCACTGCCGGCAGCGATAACCCCAGCTGACGGGCCACTTCGGTCAGGCTGCCACGGCTGGCCACCTGCTGGAAGAAACTCAGGTCATCGATGGCGCTCATCGATTCTTTCCCCAAATCTAAGAATGGATTTCATTGAAGGCTAATTATTAATTCCAGAACACTGCATACACTCACTGGCATTGGCTTTCAATCCCAGCCTCTCAACCCAGGAGTCGAACCCATGAGCAAGGCCCGGTACAAAATCGCAGTCATCCCCGGCGACGGCATTGGCAAGGAGGTCATGCCAGAAGGCGTGCGCGTGCTGGACGCCGTGGCCGCCCGCCACAATCTGGACTTGCAATGGGACTGGTTCGATTTCGCCAGCGCCGATTACTACCTGGCCCACGGCAAAATGATGCCCGACAACTGGTTCGAGGTGCTCAAGGGGTATGACGCGATCTACTTCGGCGCGGTGGGCTGGCCCGACGTGGTGCCGGATCACATTTCGCTGTGGGATTCGCTGTTGCAGTTCCGTCGCGAGTTCGACCAGTACGTCAACCTGCGTCCCTGCCGCCTGATGCCCGGCGTGAAGGCACCCTTGGCCAATCGCAAGCCCGGCGACATCGATTTCTGGGTGGTCCGCGAGAACACCGAAGGCGAGTACTCAAGCGTCGGCGGCAAGATGTTCCCTGGCACCGAGCGGGAAATCGTCCTGCAGGAAACCGTCATGACCCGCGTGGGCGTCGACCGCATCCTCAAGTTCGCCTATGACCTGGCGCAAAGCCGACCGAAGAAACACCTGACGTCGGCGACCAAATCCAACGGCATTGCGATCACCATGCCTTACTGGGACGAACGCGTGGTCGAAATGGGCAAGCAATACCCGGACGTGAAAGTCGACAAGTACCACATCGACATCCTCACCGCGAACTTCGTGCTGCACCCCGACTGGTTCGACGTTGTGGTAGCGAGCAACCTGTTCGGCGATATTCTTTCCGACCTGGGTCCTGCGTGTACCGGCACCATCGGCATTGCGCCCTCGGCGAACATCAACCCGGAACGCAACTTCCCGAGCCTGTTCGAGCCCGTGCACGGCTCGGCGCCCGACATCGCCGGTAAGGGCATCGCCAACCCGATCGGACAGATCTGGTGCGGCGCGATGATGCTCGAGCACCTGGGCCATCCCGACGCCGGCGCCGCCGTACTGGCCGCCATTGAAAGCGTATTGTCGATGGGCCCGGAAAACGCGCCGCTGACGGCCGACATCGGCGGGACCGGCAACACCGAAGCCCTCGGCAAAGCGATCGCCGCTGCGGTCTGAGCCTGAAAAAGCGCGCAATCTTCCGCTGGCCCTGACGTTTTCGGAAGATTGTTTCGCAGCCCTCTGGCATCGTGACCAGACTTTCCCTGCGCTTGCGAGAACCCCATGGCCTTGCTGTTCAAAGTCGACGATGCCCGCGGCCCTGTCTGGCTGTCCCTGTTCCGGCAGCATGCGCCGGACATCGACGTGCGGCTGTGGCCGGACACGGGAGAGCCCTCGCAGGTGCGTTACTTCGCTGCCTGGCAGCCACCGCAGAATCTGCACGAACAGTTCCCCCGTCTTGAGGTGATTTTCGCCACCTCGGCCGGCGTGGATCAGTTCGACCTTGGCGAGTTGCCCGAACACATCAAAGTCGTGCGCATGCTCGACCCCGGCATCGCCAGGGGGATCATCGAGTACGCCTGTTTCGCCGTGCTGAGCCTGCATCGCCAGGTCCCGCTGTACCTGCAACAGCAGCGCGAACGGCAGTGGCAACTGCACCCGCTCGTCCCCGCCACGAAGCGTCGCGTCGGGGTCATGGGCCTGGGCAATCTCGGCGCGGCCGTGCTCGAGAGCCTGCGCCCGTTCGGCTTTGAGTTGAGCGGCTGGGCGCGCTCCGAAAAGGACCTTCCAGGTGTGCGCTGCTTTGCCGGCAGCGATCGGTTACCGGCATTTCTGGCGCGGTGCGACGTGCTGATCTGCCTGCTGCCACTGACTGAAGACACCCGCGGGATTCTCAACGCGAACACCTTCGCGTCGATGCCCAAGGGCGCGCAATTGATCAACCTCGGACGCGGCGGCCATCTGGTTGAAAGGGACCTGCTGGATGCCCTGGCAAGCGGGCAATTGAGCCATGCGATCGTCGACGTTCTGAACGACGAACCGCCCGCCCCCGACCATCCGTTCTGGCAACACCCCGCCATCTGGCTGACCCCACACATCGGCGCCAACACCTCGCCCGACAGCGCGTTCGACGTCCTGCTGGCAAACATCCGCCGTCACCAGCAAGGACACGCCATGCTGGGAGAGATCGCCCGGGAACAGGGCTATTGAGCGTCTCAGTAGGACGAGGTCTAGCCAGTCCCCAACGGTTAAGCTTTGCGTCGCCTCGGTAGGACCGGCTTTAGCCGGGAAGAGGCCAGTGTGCGCGACATCCATTTTGCGACATGGCAACCGACGCCTCCCCGCCCGAAGCCCGTCCTGCAGAGGTTGCGTGTCGCCAGCTACATTCCCTGTCACGGCGGTGGGCGTCAGTTCGCTGGCGGACGTGCAGCCTCTCAATACACGTCCCGCAGGTAGCGCTTTTCCTGAGCCAGTGATCGCAGATACTCAGCGGCCCGTTCGCGATTTAAGCCACCGTGCTGGCTGACGATGTCACGCAGGGCGTGATCGACATCCTTGGCCATGTGCGTGGCATCGCCGCAGATGTAGATCCGCGCGCCGTCCTGCAACCAGCGCCAGAGCTCGGCACCGTGCTGGCGAATGCGGTGCTGGACGTAGATTTTATCCGCCTGGTCGCGGGAGAACGCCAGGCTCAGGTTCGTCAGCAATCCGCTACGTTGCAGGTCTTCGAATTCGTCGCGGTAATAGAAATCCGTCGCCGCGTGCTGCTCGCCGAAGAACAGCCAGTTGCGCCCGCGATCACCGCGAGCCCGGCGCTCCTGAAGAAAGGCCCGAAACGGCGCCACGCCGGTGCCGGGACCGATCATGATCATAGGCACATCGCCGTCGGCCGGCGGGCGAAAGTGTTGGGTCGGTTGCAGGAAAATCGGCACCTCAGCCTGCTCGGCCCGATCCGCCAGAAAGGTCGACGAGACGCCCTTGCGTTTGCCGTAGCGCACCGCCGCCACAGTGAGGTGCACCGCATCCGGATGAACCTTTGGACTGGACGCAATGGAGTACAGCCGAGGCTGCAGCGGCCTTAAGTGCTTGAGCAGTTCCTGCCCCGACGCGCGAAGCGGGAACTCGCGCAGGACATCCGCCAGCTGTCGCCCCCACAACCAGCTTTTCAGCTCATCCTTGAAGGGTTCGCTGAGCAACGTTTTCAACTCTTCGTTGCCGCTGCTTCGGGCGATGAACGCCAACGTCTCCGCGTTCGGCCGCGCGATTTCAAAGCGCTCGGTCAACGCCTGCCGCAACGAAACATCACCTGCCTCCGCGATTTGCACCGACCGGTCGCCTTCAAGCCGGGTCAGTTCAAGCACCTCGTCCACCAGCGCCGGGCAATTGCGCGGCCAGACACCCAGCGCATCGCCCGCCTCATACGTCATGCCCGAATCGCCCAGCGTCAGCGCGAACTGGCGAGTGTCCTTGCTCGCGCCATCTGCGTTCAGTCGACGATTGATCGACAAGCGAGCTGAGTGCGGGCGTGTCCGCGAAGGTTGATCGCCTGGCTGCTGCTCGCCCTCGCCCAAGGTGGCAAGAGGAAGGTCCAACGCCAGCGCCTGTTGCAACGCTGCGAACCAACGTTCGGCGTGCGGCTGGAAGTCGCTGTCGCAGTCGATTCTCGGCATCAGCGCCGACGCGCCCAGTGCCGACAGGCGTTGATCCAGCTTCTTACCGTGCTGACAGAATGTTTCATAGCTCTGATCGCCCAACGCCAACACGGCGTAACGCAACGACTCCAGCCGTTCCTCTTGGGCGCAGAGCGTTGCCCAGAACGCCTGCCCGTTGTCCGGCGGGTCGCCATCGCCGAACGTGCTGGTGATCAGCGCGACAGTGGGTCGTTGGGCCAAAGCGGCGACCGGAAAATTGTCCATCGGCGAAACCTGAACCGACACACCGCCAGCCCGCAACAGCGCGCCGATCCGCTTGGCCAGCGACTCTGCATTCCCGGTCTGCGAGGCCCACAACAGCGTGAGCAGCGGTGCTTCGCCGAGCCGCTCCTGCGCCTCTTCCCGCGCTTGCTCCTGACCCTTGGCACCGGCCTGCGCCAGGTCGATGAACCGATGACCGATCAGCTCGATCTTGCGCAACGCCACCGCACAGAACTTGAACTCAGGCTGTTGTGAAATCGGGTCGATGGCGTCGCTGGTCACGGCGTTGATCGCAAGGTGCTCGCCGTACACGTCATTCCAGTGAAAGGGCGCAAAACACTCGCCGGGCCGCACGCGATCCGTGACCCGAGCGGGCAATATCGCCTGCCCACGGGCCGATCGGATCTCGACCGCGTCTTTTTCCCGCACGCCCAGTGCAGCGGCGTCTTGCGGGTGAATCTCGATGAAGGGCCCGGGGTTGAGCCTGTTCAACGTCGCGACCTTGCCGGTCTTGGTCAGCGTGTGCCACTGATGCTGCAAACGACCGGTGTTGAGCACCCACGGGAAGACGGCGTCCGGCATCTCGGCGGGCGGCAGGTGGGGCCGCGGCAGGAACACTGCCTTGCCGTCGGGGGTGGCGAAAACCAGGGCGGGGCGCTGGCCCTGCGCGTCCACTTTCAGCGTCTGGCTGACGCCGGTGTTGAGGTAACGCAGCGGATTGCGCGTGCCCTGCGCGTCAGGCGCGCAAGGCCATTGCACCGGTCGGTCACGCAGTTGCGCATAACTGGCGCCGCGTATGTCATAGCCGGTGTCCGGATTCCATGCCCGCTTGATTTCCTCGAACACCTCCTCGGCCGACCCGTAGCTGAACGCCGACGCGAAACCCATTTCGCACGCCACGCGGGCGATGATCTGCCAGTCCGGCAGCGCCTGCCCCGGCGCATCGACCGCCTTGCAGGTCAGGCTCATGTTGCGTTCGGAATTGATCATCACCCCTTCGCCCTCGGCCCACAACGCACCGGGCAAGAGGATGTCTGCGTAGCGGTTGGTTTCCGTGTCGAGAAAGGCATCCTGGGTGATCACCAGCTCGGCGGCCTGCAACGCCTCGATCACCGTGGCGCGGTTGGCGACGCTGGCCACCGGGTTGGTGCAGATGATCCAGCAGGCCTTGATTGCGCCGTCACGCATCTGTTCGAACAGGTCGATCGTCCCGCCGCCAGGCTCACGTCGCAGACTGCCTTGCGGTATCGCCCAGAGGTGTTCGACGAATGCACGATCGGCGTCGACCAGCAGCGAGCGCTGACCGGGAAGTCCCGGCCCCATATAGCCCATCTCCCGCCCGCCCATGGCATTGGGCTGGCCCGTGAGTGAGAACGGACCGCTGCCGGGACGACAGATCGCCCCGGTCGCCAGATGCAGATTGCACAGTGCGTTGGTGTTCCAGGTGCCGTGGGTGCTCTGGTTCAGCCCCATGGTCCAGCAGCTCATCCAGTCTGGCGCCTGACCGATCATGCGCGCTGCCTGACGAATGTCGCCTTCGGCAAGGCCCGTGATCTGCGCCACTTTGTCCGGCGTGTACGCGGCCAGAAACGCAGGCATCGTCGCCCAGCCCTGGGTGAAGGATGCGATGAAACCGGCATCGACATCGCCGTTTTCATTCAATAAATAAAGCAGGCCGTTGAGCAGCGCCAGATCGGTACCGGGCCTGATCTGCAGAAACAGATGCGCTTTGTCTGCCGTGGCGCTGCGGCGAGGATCGACGACGATCAACTTCGCGCCGGCCTTGACCCGATCCATCATGCGCAGGAACAAGATCGGGTGGCAGTCCGCCATGTTGGCGCCGATCACGAAGAACAGGTCGGCCCGGTCGAAGTCGTCGTAGGAACCCGGCGGCCCGTCGGACCCCAGCGACAGCTTGTAGCCGCTTCCCGCACTGGCCATGCACAGCCGCGAGTTGGACTCGATGCGCGACGTGCGCACGAAGCCCTTGGCCAGTTTGTTCGCCAGGTATTGCGCCTCAAGCGACATTTGGCCCGACACATAAAAAGCCAACGCATCGGGGCCATCGCGATCCAGGATCGTGCGCAGGCGTTGCGCCGTGTGGGTGATCGCCGCGTCCATGTCGGTGCGTACCGGGTCCTCATCTCGCTGAAGGCGCAGGTAGGCCGCGTCCATGCGCCCCGATTCTGCAATCGCCTCGCCGCAGGTGGTGCCTTTGGTGCATAACCGGCCGCGATTGGCCGGATGCGCCTTGTCACCCGTGACCTTGATCACGCAGTTGTTCTCGACCTGCATGACGATGCCGCAGCCGACCCCGCAATAAGGACACACACTTCGTACGCTGTTGCTCGCCATAACCATTTCCCGAGGCCAAAAAAAAGACGCCCTGTTCTCTCCCGTTCAGATGAGCGGAGAGCACACGGCGCCTTTGTCGTGAAGATGGCAATCGGCGTTGACTGCCTGTCAGCTGGCAATTGCAAAGGACAGGCCAGCACGGGGGCGGAGGCTTTCGAGCGGTCGATTGGCGGGTGAGCTGGCGCGGGTGGCCTGAGATCAGGGCGCTGCGGCGTGGAAGCAAACCGGCCAGAGAACCGCGGATTTCAGCCTCGCAATGGGGCGAGCCGGACGAAAGCGCACCGTTTGCGTGCCAGATGCCTCCCGTTGCAGAGGCGTGGCGCGTCCCGAGATCGGCGGAGAATCCGTCGTGAAAGCGGTGAGCGCGGTCAGCCTGACAGGCCCTTGATCAGGCCGACCGCCGTATCGCGGCAGATCCTGGGACGCGCCGCGCGCCTGCACTCATCGTGCGGCGTTCGCACTGGCACACCCATTGCTTGATTACCTGCAAGTCCAGCCTGAATGCGTGGTTGGCAGCCCTGGTCGGTCAATGACGATCGTCCGCCCCACACGGCATTGGGCTCATCAGGTTGCGCCGACACTGTGGTCGAGCGACAACCCCTAAAAGAACAGGCAAAGGCGCCTGGAACCGAGAGGTTCCGGGCGCCTTTTTTTGCTTTCAAAAAACCTGATTGGCTTAGGCCGGGACTCGATATGAACACCACAGTCGCCCCTTTTGACGATATGCAGACACTGATCGTGGTTGGCAACGGAATGGTCGGTCACCACTGCGTCGAGCAATTGATCGCCGCCGGTGCCCTTGAGCGCTATCGCATTCACGTGTTCGGTGAAGAAGGCCAGCGCGCCTACGACCGCGTTCACCTGTCCGAGTATTTCGGCGGTCGCGATGCCGAATCCCTGGCGCTCAGTGATGCCGCCCTGTATCAGCAGGCCGGACTGATGCTGCATCTGGGCGTGCCGGTGCTGGAAATCGATCGGGCGCGCCGTGAAGTGATCACGTCCGCAGGTTGTTTCACCTACGACAAACTGGTGCTGGCGACCGGCTCCTATCCGTTCGTGCCGCCCATCGAAGGCGCCGAGGGAGACTCGCGGCTTGTTTATCGCACGCTGGACGACCTGGACACTATCCGTGCCGCCGCGCGTCATGCCCGACGTGGCGTCGTGGTCGGCGGCGGGCTGCTCGGCCTGGAGGCGGCCAATGCGCTAAAATCCCTCGGTCTGGAAGCCCACGTGGTGGAGTTCGCCCCGCGCCTGATGCCTGTGCAGCTGGATGATTTCGGCGGCGCAGCCCTCAAGGCACGCATCGAAGCGCTGGGCGTCGGCGTGCACTTGTCCCGCGCCACCCAGTCGATCACGCCTGGCGAGTCTTTGCGCTATCGCATGAATTTCGCCGGTGACGACTTTCTCGAAACCGACCTGATCGTCTTTTCCGCCGGCATCCGTCCGCAAGACGCCCTCGCCCGCCAGTGCCAGCTGGCGCTGGGTCCACGGGGCGGCATCGACATCGACGAACACTGCCGCACCAGTGACGCCGACATCTACGCGATTGGTGAATGCGCCGCCTGGAACGGCAGCGTCTTCGGCCTGGTCGCGCCGGGTTATCAGATGGCACGCAATGTCGCCGCGCAATTGTGCGATCAGGACGCTGAACCGTTCTTCGGTGCCGACATGTCGACCAAACTCAAACTGCTGGGCGTCGACGTGGGCTCCATCGGCGATGCCCACGGCGCCCTGACCGGCGCGCGCAGCTACCGTTTTATCGATGAAGCCACCGACACCTATCGCCGGCTCGTGGTGTCCGCCGACGGCAAACAGGTGCTGGGGGCGGTGCTGGTGGGCGATAACAGTTATTACGACACGCTGCTGCAATACGCGCAGAACGGCATCAAGCTGCCGGCCGACCCGTCGAGCCTGATTTTGCCCCACAGCGACGGCGCGCCCACTCTGGGTGCCGACGCCTTGCCGGCGACCGCCACGATCTGTTCGTGCCATAACGTCAGCAAGGGGGCGATCTGCTCGGCCATCGACAGCGGCTGCAGCGACCTCGCCGGGATCAAGGCCTGCACCAAGGCGGCCACCGGTTGCGGCGGCTGCTCGGCCCTGCTCAAAAGCGTGTTCGAGCACGAACTGACCGCGCGCGGGGTCGCGGTCGACAAAAGCCTGTGCGAACACTTTGCGTTCACGCGGCAAGAGCTGTACGCCTTCGCTCGGGTCGAGACGATCGAGAGTTTCGAGGACATGCTGGCGCGTCATGGCAAAGGCCATGTGGGCTGCGATATCTGCAAGCCGGTCATCGGCTCGATCCTCGCCTCATGCTGGAACAGGCCGATCATGGACCCGTCACTGGTACCGCTGCAGGACACCAACGACACGTTCATGGCCAATATGCAGAAGAACGGCACGTATTCGGTGGTGCCGCGCATTCCGGCAGGCGAAATCACCCCGCAGGGGCTGATGGCGATTGGCGCCGTGGCGAAAAAATACGATCTGTACACCAAGATCACCGGCGGTCAGCGCATCGACCTGTTCGGCGCCCAGCTGCATGAGCTGCCGGACATCTGGGCCGAGCTGATCGCCGCCGGCTTCGAAACCGGACACGCCTATGGCAAATCGACACGCACGGTGAAGTCTTGCGTCGGCAGCACGTGGTGCCGCTACGGCGTGCAGGACAGTGTGCAAATGGCGCTGAACATCGAGGATCGTTACAAAGGCCTGCGTTCGCCACACAAACTGAAATTCGCGGTTTCCGGTTGCACCCGCGAATGCGCTGAAGCGCAGAGCAAGGACATCGGCGTGATCGCCACCGAAAACGGCTGGAACCTCTATGTGTGCGGCAACGGCGGCATGCGCCCGCGACACGCCGAGCTGTTCGCCACGGACCTGGATGACCAGACGCTGATTCGCTACATCGACCGTGTGCTGATGTTCTACATCCGCACCGCCGACAAATTGCAACGCACCTCGGTATGGCGCGAGTCGCTGGAGGGTGGGCTGGATTACCTCAAGGCGGTGGTCATCGACGACAGTCTGGGTCTGGCCGCCGAGCTGGAAGCGCAAATGCAAGTGGTGGTCGATCGGTATGAATGTGAATGGGCGAACGCGCTGAAAAGCCCGGAGAAACTCAAACGCTTTCGCACGTTCGTCAATGACAAGGCGGCCGACCCCGACATTCATTTCGTCAAGGAACGCAGCCAGCGTCGCCCCGCGAGAGCCAGCGAACTCAACCTTATTCCCGTCCAGGAGACCGCACGATGAGTCAGGCCAACGCAGTGATGATGGATGCTCCACAGAGCCGGGTCTGGCGCGCCGTGTGCGGGCGTGATGACTTGGTGCTCAACTCCGGCGTCGTGGCCCTGGTGGGCAATACGCAGGTGGCACTGTTTTACGTCGCGTCGATCAGTGGCACGCCGCAGCTGTTTGCAGTCGACAATCGCGACCCGGTATCCGGGGTCAACGTGATCGGACGTGGCTTGATCGGGAGTCTTGGCGGCGATCTGGTGGTTGCGTCGCCGTTGTACAAGCAGCATTACCGGCTGGAAAACGGCACATGCCTGGAAGATGCGTCGTTGAAACTGCGCACCTGGCCGGCGCGATTGAACGGCGATGTGGTTGAGGTGGACGTGGGGTGATGTTCGCCCCTGGTCGGTGTGTCTTGTAGAAGCGTGCTTGCCCGCGATTGCGACAGATCAGCACCCTGAATGTTGTCTGGCACTGCGCAATCGCGGGCAAGCGCGCCTACCAAATACAACGCGCCTGGACATCAAATCGCAGGCACAAAAAAAGCGACCCTAAGGTCGCTTTCTTCGTCGTTTCGAGGAGTTCAAGGGCCTCGAAACTTAATATGGCGCAGCGGACGGGACTCGAACCCGCGACCCCCGGCGTGACAGGCCGGTATTCTAACCGACTGAACTACCGCTGCGCGTAACACCTTTCAACGAGTGGTGGGTGATGACGGGATCGAACCGCCGACCCTCTGCTTGTAAGGCAGATGCTCTCCCGGCTGAGCTAATCACCCTTGTCTCTCGGTGTGGCGCGCATTCTACGGAGCGATCAAACCTCTGGCAAGCACTTTTTCAAATAATTTTTATAATCCAACCAAAGGCTTACATCAGGGTTGGCCGCACGGTCGCGGCAGCGAATAATGCCCCCCTTTGTATAAAGGAGAGATGTACCCCATGTGGTTCAAAAACCTGCTTGTCTATCGCCTGACCCAGGACCTGCCATTTGACGCCGAGGCGCTGGAAACCGCATTGGCGACCAAGCCTGCACGTGCTTGTGCCAGCCAGGAGTTGACCACTTACGGTTTCATTGCCCCGTTCGGCAAGGGCGAAGACGCACCGCTGGTGCATGTCAGCGGCGATTTCATGCTGATCGCAGCGCGCAAGGAAGAACGCATTCTGCCGGGCAGCGTCGTCAACGATGCACTCAAGGAGAAAGTCGAAGAGATCGAGACCGAGCAAATGCGCAAGGTCTACAAGAAGGAACGCGATCAGCTCAAGGATGAAATCATCCAGGCGTTCCTGCCGCGCGCCTTCATTCGTCGTTCCATGACCTTCGCCGCCGTCGCGCCCAAGCAAGGCGTGATTCTGGTCAACGCCTCCAGCCCCAAGCGTGCCGAAGACCTGCTGTCGACCCTGCGTGAAGTGGTCGGTTCGCTGCCGGTGCGTCCGGTCACCGTGAAAACCGCGCCGACCGCCGTGATGACCGAATGGGTCAAGACCGGGCAGACCGCCGAGAATTTCTTCGTGCTGGACGAGTGCGAACTGCGCGACACCCACGAAGACGGCGGCATTGTGAAGTGCAAGCGTCAGGACCTGACCAGCGACGAAATCCAGCTGCACCTGAGCACGGGCAAGGTCGTCACGCAACTGTCGCTGGCCTGGCAGGACAAGCTGTCCTTCGTGCTGGACGATAAACTCAGCGTCAAGCGCCTGAAATTCGAGGACCTGCTGCAGGATCAGGCCGAACAGGATGGCGGCGATGATGCGCTGGGCCAACTGGACGCCAGCTTTACCCTGATGATGCTGACTTTCGGCGAGTTCCTGCCGGAGTTGTTCGAAGCCTTGGGCGGCGAAGAGATTCCGCAAGGGATCTGATTCCACCCACCTTCGTGCAGGAGCGCGCATGGTCTGGGCCGCATTCGACGAATGCGGCCCAGACCAAGCGCGCTCCTGCAATCGTGAAACCCATAATAAAAGGAGCGAGCCATGCGTGCCCTGGCTGCGTTGAGTCGTTTTGTCGGTAATACCTTCGCGTACTGGGTGCTGCTGTTCGCCGTGCTGGCGTTCCTGTTCCCGACCTGGTTCATCAGTCTGAAAACCCTGATCGTGCCGCTGCTGGGGCTGGTCATGTTCGGCATGGGCCTGACCCTCAAGCTCGACGACTTCTCGGAAGTCGTGCGTCATCCGTGGCGCGTGGCGCTGGGCGTGGTGGCCCATTTCGTGATCATGCCGGGCGTCGCCTGGCTGCTGTGCCAGGTGTTTCATCTGCCCGCAGAAATCGCTGTCGGCGTCATCCTGGTCGGTTGCTGCCCGAGCGGCACGTCATCCAACGTCATGACGTGGCTGGCTAAAGGCGATCTGGCCCTGTCGGTCGCCATCGCGGCCGTCACCACCCTGCTTGCGCCGCTGCTGACGCCGGCGTTGATCTGGCTGCTGGCATCGGCGTGGCTGCCGGTCTCGTTCATGGAGATGTTCTGGTCGATCCTGCAACTGGTGATGCTGCCGATCGTGCTGGGCGTGATCGCTCAACGCCTGCTCGGCGCGCGCGTGCAATTTGCGGTCGAGGTGCTGCCGCTGATTTCGGTGGTGAGCATCGTGATGATCGTCTGCGCCGTGGTAGCCGCCAGCCAGTCCAAGATCGCGGAGTCGGGCCTGCTGATCATGGCCGTGGTCATTCTGCACAACAGCTTCGGTTTCCTGCTGGGCTACTTCACCGGCAAGCTGTTCAAGCTTCCACTGGCCCAACGCAAGTCGCTGTCACTGGAAGTCGGCATGCAAAACTCCGGCCTTGGCGCCGCCCTCGCCAGCGCGCACTTCTCCCCGCTCGCCGCCGTGCCCAGCGCGTTGTTCAGCGTATGGCACAACATCTCGGGCGCGTTGCTCTCGACGTATTTCCGGAAGATGGCTCCGGATGAAGACCGTCCAGCGCAGCAAAAGCCTGCTGCGCATTAACGGACAGAGCGGCAAGTTGCATCGTGATGAGGGTGGGCCAAGTGCGGGACTGCTTCTTACCCACCTGATTCATGCGCAGGAGGCCGGGTCAGGCGATCGGTGATCATCGCCCTGCCCCGCTGCTTCGAGCATGTCCGCCCGCAGAGCATTCAAGACGTGGCGCCGCTTAGCGCACGGTGCCTCTGAGTGCCGCCACGCGCTCGCGCACCAGCGCCGGTTGCGATTCTTCGCCGGTCAGGGCCGGTCCGGCCACCAGGGTGACGCGTGACCAGAGTCTGCGAAACACGCCTTTGTCCGGGTCACGGCTGAAGAAGCTGCCCCACAAGCCTTGCAATGCAAGCGGGATAACCGGCACGTCGGTCTCTTCCAGCACGCGGGTCATGCCGCTTTTGAATTCGTCGATTTCGCCCGTGGTGGTCAGTTTGCCTTCAGGGAAGATGCACACCAGTTCGCCTTCCTTGAGGTAGCCGGCAATGCGCTTGAACGCCTGGTCGTAGATGATCAGGTCCTCGCTGCGTCCGGCGATGGGGATGGCGCCTGCGGTGCGGAAGATGAAGTTGAGCACCGGCAGGTTGAAGATTTTGTAGTACATGACGAAGCGGATCGGGCGGCGTACCGAGCCTGCGATCAGCAGCGCGTCGACGAACGAGACATGGTTGCAGACCAGCAGCGCCGCGCCCTCGTCGGGAATCCGCTCGAGGTCCTTGTGCTCCACGCGGTACATCGAATGGCTGAGCAGCCAGATCATGAAACGCATGGTGAATTCCGGAACGATCTTGAAGATGTACGTGTTGACCGCGATGTTCATCAGCGAGACGACGAGAAACAGCTGCGGGATCGACAGCTTCACCACGCTGAGGAAGACGATCGAAACGATGGCCGACACCACCATGAACAGCGCGTTGAGAATGTTGTTGGAGGCAATGACGCGGGAGCGCTCCTTCTCCGGGGTGCGCGACTGAATCAGTGCGTACAGCGGAACGATGTAGAAACCGCCGAAGATGCCGATGCCCAGAATGTCCAGCAACACCCACCAGGCCTGAGCGTAACCGAGAATGGCCAGCCAGTTGTTGGCCTGGACGTTTTGCGGAAAATCACCCGAATGCCACCACAGCAACACGCCGAAAACCGTCAGCCCCATCGAGCCGAACGGCACCAGACCGATCTCCACCTTGCGCCCCGACAGGCGCTCACACAGCATGGATCCTGCGGCGATACCGATGGAAAACACAGTCAGGATCAAGGTGACGACGGTTTCATCGCCGTACAGAAACTCCTTGGCGTACGCCGGAATCTGCGTCAGATAGATTGCGCCGACGAACCAGAACCAGGAGTTGCCGACGATGGAGCGTGAGACCGCTTTGGTCTGCCCCAGCCCGAGTTTGAGGGTGGCCCAGGACTCGCTGAAGATGTTCCAGTTCAGGCGCATTTCAGGGGACGCGGCGGCTGCGAACGGTATCGCGCGGCTGGCCAGGTAACCCAGGCAGGCAACCAGCACCATCGCGGTAGAGACGATTGGCGCATAGTTGCTGGCCGACATCATGATGCCGGCGCTGATGGTGCCCGCGAGGATCGCCAGGAACGTGCCCATCTCGACGAGGCCGTTGCCACCCACCAGCTCGTTTTCGTGCAGGTGCTGCGGCAGGATCGAATATTTCACGGGCCCGAACAGCGCCGAGTGCGTGCCCATGGCGAACAGCGCAGCCAGCATCAGCGACAGATGATCGTAGAGAAAGCCGACGGCGCCGACGACCATGATGGCGATTTCGAGCAGCTTGATCAGGCGGATCAGTCGGTCCTTGGGGTATTTCTCGCCGAACTGGCCGGCCAGTGCAGAAAACAGGAAGAACGGCAGAATGAACAGCAATGCGCACAGGTTGACGTAAATCGAGCGATCGCCGTCGACGTTGAGCTTGTAGAGAATGGCGAGGATCAGCGATTGCTTGAAGATGTTGTCGTTGAATGCGCCCAGCGACTGCGTCACGAAAAACGGCAGGAAACGCCGTTTGCCCAACAGACTGAATTGCGACTGACTCATCAAACTTCGTCCTGAATGACGCCGGGTTCGGCTTTGGGATTGGAAGGCGGGATTCCTGTCCGAGCCACATTGAAGACGTTGCAGGGATGAATGTACAGACCTCTTCGCGAGCAGACTCGGGCCACACTGGGCTCGCGCGCGCCATGAGACCGTGTCAGCCCTTCAACCCGGCAATGCAGGGCGACACGAACAATTCGCCGGTGTAGGCACCGATCAGCGTGCGCTTCGTGATCGCCAGCCAGAGCACGGTCAGGGCGACGGCCAGCAGGCTGCCGAGGGTCGAAAAGAATGCCAGGTTCAGCACTGCGCCCAGCTTGAGGGTGGTCAGGGCGAAGACGCCCAACGGAAAGGTGAACCCCCACCAGCCGAGGTTGAAAGGCATGCCGTTGCGCAGATACCGCGCGGTGATCAACAGCGCCATCAACAGCCACCACACGCCCACGCCCCAGAGCAGAATGCCGGCGATCAGACCCAGTCCGGAGGCGATCTCGCCCACACCTTGCAGACCATGGGCCGCAAACACGGATGGTGCGTCGGCGCCCAGCACCATCAGGCCCAGCGCGCCCGTGCTGATCGGGCCCAGCGCCAGCCAGCTCGATGCGGCCATGCTTTCGTGCGGCAATTTATGCAGCGCCATGCGCAGCAGCAGAATGGTCAGAATGCTGAAAGCCACCGGCACCGAAAGCGCCCAGAGCACGTAGCTGGTGATGAGCACGTTGAACTGGCTGTGCGCGTCGGGCAGATGCGCGGCGAGCAAGCCGCCACTGACCGCTGCGACTTCGGCCGCCACGACCGGCAACAGCCATACGGCGGTCATCTGATCGATGCGATGCTCCTGACGCGTGAACATCATGAATGGAATCAGCACGCCGCAGGCCAGCGACAGCGCAACGTCCAGCCACCACAGCGCTTCGGCGAGCGGCAAGACCGCAGCGCCCCAGCGCGCCTGCCCGAAGAGGAGCAGACCGTTGATCAGGGTCGCCATGCCCATCGGAATCGTGCCGAAGAACATCGACACCGTGGAGTGGCCGAACACTCGCCGCGCTTCATGGAAGAACAGAACCCAGCGAGCGGCATACAAAAAGCTGAAGGTCAGAAACAAGCCGATGTTCAAGAACCACAGCGCTTCGGCCAGCTGGAAAACGCCGGCGATGTTCACCGGCAACTGCGTCAACACGGTGGACAGGATGCCGGTGCCCATCGTGGCGGCGAACCAGTTCGGCGTGAACTGGCGGATGACTTCCCGTGGGTGAGTCAGTTGGCTGAAGGGTCTGCGTGGCAGAGAAAGGATGTGATTCATGGTGCGCTCCGGTCCCCGTATGAGGTGGTATCCATGTTACGGCGCGCCCTGATATCGATTAAGCGGGTAATTTCTCTATACCTCATAGATTTAACAGATATGCAGTTCTCTTTCGCGGGCAAGCGCGCTCCTGCAGTGATCGTGCACACCGGCGGACCTGCGCCAACGCTCAGACCTTGGTCGAGACAGACGAACGTCATCCGGCATGCGAGACTGTCCCACCTGCAATGGATCGCAGTTGAAATCGATACCGCTTGAATCTGGAGTTCCCATGTCGCTGTCCAGCGGACTGATCGCTGCCGTCGCTCTGGCCTATATGGCCATCATGTTCGCCATCGCCTTCTACGGCGATCGTCGGCGCGCACCGCTGCCGCCTCGTTTGCGGGCCTGGGTTTACAGCCTTTCGCTGGCGGTCTACTGCACCAGCTGGACGTTTTTCGGCTCTGTGGGGCAGGCCGCCGAACAACTGTGGTCGTTCCTGCCGATCTATCTGGGGCCGATCCTCTTGTTGCTGCTGGCGCCCTGGGTGCTGCAGAAGATGGTGCTGATCAGCAAGCAGGAAAACATCACCTCCATCGCCGACTTCATCGCCGCTCGCTACGGCAAGTCGCAATCCCTGGCGGTTGTCGTCGCCCTGATCTGCCTGATCGGCGTGTTGCCCTACATCGCGCTGCAACTCAAAGGCATCGTGCTGGGGGTGAACATCCTCATCGGCGCCGGCGCCGACGCTGCGGGCACCCGCGCTCAGGACACCGCGCTGATTGTCTCGCTGGTGCTGGCACTGTTCACCATCGTCTTCGGCACGCGCAACCTCGACGCCACCGAGCACCATCGCGGCATGGTCCTGGCGATTGCGTTCGAATCCCTGGTCAAGCTGTTCGCCTTCATGGCGGTCGGCGCCTTCGTCACGTTCGGCCTGTACGACGGCGTCGATGACCTGTTCAGTCAGGCCATGCTCGCGCCTCGTCTTGAGGAGTACTGGAAAGAAACGGTCAACTGGCCTTCGATGGTCGTGCAGACCGGCGTGGCGATGATGGCGATCGTCTGCCTGCCCCGACAGTTTCACGTCACGGTCGTGGAAAACATCGAGCCCCAAGACTTGCGCCTGGCCAAATGGGTATTCCCCGCTTATCTGCTGCTGGCGGCGGTGTTCGTGGTGCCGATCGCGCTGGCCGGGCAGATGCTTCTGCCGGCTTCCGTCCTGCCCGACTCGTTCGTGATCAGCGTACCGCTGGCGCACGCGCACCCTGCTCTGGCGATGCTGGCGTTCATTGGCGGCGCGTCGGCGGCAACCGGGATGGTCATCGTGGCGAGCGTGGCCTTGTCGACCATGGTATCCAACGACATGCTGCTGCCGTGGCTGCTGCGGCGCAAGACTGCCGAGCGCCCCTTCGAAGTCTTCCGCTACTGGATGCTCTCGGTGCGCCGGGTCAGCATCGTTGCGATCCTGCTGTTGGCCTATGTCAGTTACCGGCTGCTGGGATCGACCGCGAGCCTTGCCACCATCGGCCAGATTGCCTTTGCCGCGATCACCCAATTGATGCCGGCCATGATCGGCGCGCTGTACTGGAAGCCCGCCAACCGCCGGGGCGTGTTTGCAGGGCTGGCCGCTGGCGTCTTCATCTGGTTCTACGCCCTGGTATTGCCGCTGGCCGCGCACAGCATGGGCTGGTCATTGAGCAGTTTCCCGCTGCTGGCCTGGCTGCACAGCAACCCGCTGAACCTGCCGATCAGCCCGCTGACGCAGGGCGTGGTGCTGTCGATGGTGGGTAACTTCGCGCTGTTCGTCTGGGTGTCGCTGCTGTCGCGCACGCGGGTTTCGGAGCATTGGCAAGCGGGCCGCTTCATCGGCCAGGAGCTGCAGGCCCGGCCCAACAACCGTTCGTTGCTGGCCGTACAGATCGAGGATCTGCTCAAACTGTCGGCGCGTTTCGTCGGTGAAGAACGCGCGCAGCAGAGCTTCATTCGCTTCGCCTATCGTCAGGGCAAAGGCTTCAACCCCAATCAGAACGCCAACGGTGACTGGATCGCCCACACCGAGCGGCTGCTGGCAGGCGTGCTCGGCACTTCGTCGACCCGGGCGGTGGTGAAGGCCGCCATTGAGGGTCGCGACATGCAACTCGAAGACGTTGTGCGCATTGCCGACGAAGCGTCCGAGGTGCTGCAGTTCAACCGCGCCTTGCTGCAGGGCGCCATCGAGAACATCACCCAGGGCATCAGCGTCGTCGACCAGTCCTTGCGGCTCGTGGCGTGGAACGACCGCTATCTGGAGCTGTTCAATTATCCCGAAGGGTTGATCAGCGTCGGCCGGCCCATTGCCGACATCATTCGCTACAACGCCGAACGCGGGCTGCTCGGCCCGGGTGAGGCGGAAGTGCACGTGGCCCGACGCCTGCACTGGATGCGCCAGGGCCGCGCGCACACCTCCGAACGCCTGTTCCCCAACGGCCGGGTGATCGAGCTGATCGGCAACCCGATGCCCGGCGGCGGTTTCGTCATGAGCTTTACCGACATCACGGCGTTTCGCGAAGCCGAGCAGGCCCTCAAAGGCGTCAACGAAAGCCTGGAGCAACGAGTTGCCGAACGCACCCGCGAGCTGTCGCAGTTGAACCTGGCGCTCACCGAAGCCAAGGCCCATGCCGAAGCGGCGAATCAGTCGAAGACGCGGTTTCTGGCCGCTGTCAGCCACGATCTCATGCAACCGATGAACGCCGCGCGCCTGTTTTCCGCCGCCCTGCTGCACACCGATGACAATGTGCCTGACGAGGCGCGCACGCTGATTCAGCATCTGGACAGCTCGCTGCGCTCGGCCGAGGACCTGATCAGCGACCTGCTGGATATTTCGCGTCTGGAGAACGGCAAGTTCACCCCGACCATCACGCCGTTTGCGCTCAATAACCTGTTCGACACCCTGGGTGCGGAATTCAAGGCGCTGGCACAGGAACAGGGCCTGAGTTTTCGCGTGCGGGGCAGCCGCTTGCGTGTCGCCAGCGACGCGAAACTGTTGCGCCGAGTGCTGCAGAACTTCCTCACCAACGCCTTTCGTTACGCCAAAGGCCCGATTCTGCTGGGCGTGCGGCGCAAAGGCGGTCAGTTGAGTCTGGAAGTCTGGGATCGCGGTCCGGGCATTCCGGAAGACAAGCGGCAAGTGATTTTCGAAGAATTCAAGCGTCTGGACAGCCATCAGACCCGGGCCGAAAAAGGCCTGGGACTGGGGCTGGCGATTGCCGACGGTCTGTGCCGCGTGCTCGGCCACACTCTGGAAGTGCGCTCATGGCCGGGCAAAGGCAGCGTGTTCAGTGTCAGCGTACCGCTGGCCCGCGCGCAGACGTTGCCGCACCCGCTGGCCGCCGAACCCAAACGGGCAGAGCTCAACGGCACGCACGTGCTGTGCATCGACAACGAGGACAGCATTCTGATCGGCATGAACAGCCTGCTCAGCCGCTGGGGATGTCAGGTCTGGACCGCACGCAACCGCGAGGAGTGCCAGACGCTGCTCGACGACGGCATCCGCCCGCACCTGGCGCTGGTCGATTACCACCTCGATCATGGCGAAACCGGCACCGAGCTCATGGCGTGGCTGCGCACCCAACTGGGAGAACCGGTGCCGGGCGTGCTGATCAGTGCCGACGGTCGCCCGGAGCTGATCGCTCAGGTGCATGCCGCGGGCCTTGAATACCTGGCCAAACCGGTCAAACCCGCGGCGTTGCGGGCGTTGCTCAGCCGGCACGTGAGTTTGAACTAGCGCCGCAGGCCTTCGGCACGATCAGTCGCCGAAGGCCTGACGCTCGCCTCACTTCACCTTGCGAAACACGAAGACCAATCCCACCACGATCAGCACCATCCCGAGCATGCTCAACAGCGCCAGACGGTTGCCGAAGATCAGGTAGTCCATGATCGCCGTCACCGCCGGCACCAGATAAAACAGGCTGGTGACGTTGACCAGATTGCCTTGGGCGATCAGCCGATACAGCAGGAAAGTCGCCAACACCGACACCACCAGCCCCATGTAGATCACAGGCACGTAGAACCCGATGCTGTGTTCGAAATGAAAAGGCTGGAACGGCACGAACACCGCGCATACCACGGCGCCGGCAAAGTACTGCACCGGCAGCGTACCGAGCGGATTGTCAGTGATCCGCTTCTGCATGATCGAGCCGCCGGTCATGCTCAACATGCCCAGCACGCCAAAGAGCATGCCCGCCAGCGATCCGCCATCGCCGATGCCCTGATAGACGACCAGCACCAGACCGGCCAGGCCCAGACACAGGCCGAACATGCGCGATCCCGAACGACTGCGCTCAACCAGCACCGCGGTCAGAATCGGTTGCACGCCCATGATGGTGGCCATGACGCCGGGCGCGACTTTCATGTCCAGCGCCAGCAAATAACAGATTTGATAAGCCCCCAGCAGCACGGCACCGGTTGCCAGGGCGTAACCCAGCGTGCGCCGGGTATCAGGCAGCTTGTAGCCCAGCGTCGGGATGAGGATCGCCAGCGCAATCAGCGCCAGCAGAAAACGAAAGAACAGAAATGCGAAAGGCGAAGCGTGGGTCAATCCCCACTTGGAGACGATCGCCCCGCTACTCCAGAGCAGGACGAACAGGGTAGTCGTGGCCATCGAGGCCAGGGCTTTATTGGCAAACATGGTTTCACCTGTGATTCAGACAAAATCGGACCCGGCACTGGCCGGATTCACGGATGTTTTGTTGGCGTTTTGCAGGCGTGGATCGAACGTTCGCGACGCTCGATCAGGCCAGCACGACCACGCCTGGCGGTGCTGCAACGCACACGACCGGGCTGTCCACAGGGGAAGGTGGGGGATAACGCGTCAGGAAGGCGACTTGCAGGCAACCGCACGGTTCAGCGACAGCGGACGCTGTGGCGTGGAACGCATCATGTGAGCGGGTTGCAGGCATCGTGATCGGCTTCTTGAGAGAAAGAGTCAAATGGGATGACCCAGTGTTGCCAGACATTGCAACACCGAGGCCGACTATAACCAGCCTGCGATGCCTTGCGCAATATCGAATGCAGCCTTGGGCGTGCGATAGACGTGCGCACGCTTTCGTTCGCTCAGTCCAGCAGATTGAGCGGGTACTCGACCACCAGGTAAAGCCGGTCGATATCGGCGCCGCCCTGCGCATCGTTGCCCCGATGCGAGAGGTGCGACACGTTGAATGACAGGTCCTTGGCAGGCCCCGACTGCACGACGTATTTGAGGTCGATGTCGCGCTCCCAGTGGCGCCCACCCTTGCCCTGGATCGGCTGGTAACGGCCGGTCGACTCATCGAACGGCTGATAGACCGCGCCTTGTGGCGCGTGGGTCCCGTCGATGTCACTGCCGCGCACATAGCGCGTCATGAACTTGAGCCCCGGGATGCCGAACGCGCCGAAGTCCAGATCGTAGCGCGCCTGCCATGACTGCTCGTGGGCGCCGTTGAAGTCCGCGTATTTGATCGAGTTGGCCAGATAGATCGAGTCGCCGCCGACAAAATCGAACGGCGTATCACCGTCGACCTTCTGCCAGGCCAGGGTGAATCCCTGAGACCCGACATGGTATTTCGCCGACAGGCTGTACGCGGTGTTGTTCAGGGCGCCCGCCTTGGCCGCGCCTTCATCGAGGGTGCGATAAAGATTGCCGTCCAGCAGCAGCGAGCTGTTATCGGACAGCACGCTCACGTGATGCAGATTGGTGTAGTACTGCCGCCAGGTGTCGGTGAGTTGGGAGGCGTACACAGAACCGCCAAAGGACGAATCGCCAGTGGTCTCGATACCTGCCAGGCTCAGCGCGCGCCCGTCAGTGCTGGCACCGTAGCCATCAAAGTCACCCTTGGCCGTCGAGGCATTTTCATTCTTGAACGCCGTGAAGTGCCCGGCCACCAGCTTCAGGCCGTCGACGTCGCGGCTGTCGAGAAAAAAGCCCGTTGCGTATTCCGGCTGCAGGCGCTTGTCGCCCGTGTCGAGCACCGGCGTCTCCACTTCCATCTCGCCGAACTTCAAGGTCGTGCGTGACACCCTCAGTTTGATCGCGCCACCGGCGTCGGAGTAAGTGTCCGCGGCCCGTCCGTCGTCATCCAGCGGCAACAGCCCGGTCCCCGCTCGCCCTCGCCCGCTGTCGAGCTTCAGGCCATAAAACGCGTGCGCGTCCACGCCCAGACCGAGCGTGCCCTGAGTGAAGCCCGATTGAAGATTGGCGATGAACCCCTGTGCCCACTCCTGCCGATAACTCTGCCCGGAATGGCCGGTCCGGTAGTCATTCTCGAGGAAAAAATTGCGCGCCAGCACATTCAGCGACGTATCGGCGAGAAACCCATGTTCCTCGTCAGCGGTCGCCGCCATCAGTTTGCAGGAACAGGAAAGTAGCGCGACGGTTAACAGGGTGAGTCGAGTTGCCATGGATCTGCCTTCATCGGAGTGCCCCTGGCCGTCGTGAATGGCGGACAGCCGGAAGCGCTCGATGATCGGCGCAGCGCCGGTCGCTGGATTGAATGGGCGTGCTATTCGCCACGAAACAGGGCATTTCGGACAAAAAAAAAGCGCCGCGGCACACAGTGCGGCGGCGCTTTTCAGAGGTGGATCAGCCGAACAACCAGTACCCGAGCAGCGTCAGCACGACAACCGCAAGCACGGGGCGCAATACGCGGTACGCCTTGGGATTGGCGCGTTTGAACTGCTTGACCTTGCCGCTGAAGGCGTTGCTGAAACGCTTGCTGAACGCATACGCCTGATTGATGCCGCCGACTCGCTCGTCATCGGTGTTCTGCGGGGCGGTCGCGCGCCCGAGAAAAGCACTGACGCTGCGGTTGACGGCGGTCATGAAGCGGTTGCTCAACGGCCTTTCGATGTCGCAGAACAGAATCACGCGCGTGACATCGGTTTCGTTCTTGACCCAGTGCACATAGGTTTCATCGAACATGACGTCTTCGCCATCACGCCAGGCATACACTTTGCCGTCGACGAAAATACGGCAGTCGTCGGAGTTCGGCGTCGACAGACCCAGGTGATAGCGCAGCGAACCGGCAAACGGATCGCGATGCGGGTTCAGGTGGCTGCCGCCGGGCAGGAGCGCAAACATCGCGCCTTTGACGTTGGGAATGCGGCTCACCAGTTCAACCGTCTTTGGGCACAGCGCCTCGGCGGACGGCAGCGGTTTGTCGTACCACTTCAGATAAAAGCGCTTCCAGCCTTTCTTGAAGAACGACCCGAAGCCCGCATCGTTGTCCTTGGCGGCAGCGCGTATATAGCCTTCGTCGAACAGGTGCATCGCTTCATCACGAATGATTTCCCAGTTATCGCGCAGCACATCGAGCTCGGGAAACTTGCTGCGGTCCAGATAAGGCTTGGACGGTACGCTGGAAAACAGGTACATCAGGGCGTTATACGGGGCAAACAGTGCGGAGTGATTCACGAACTGACGCAAGACCGGCAGACGCGCCTTGCCGCGCAGATGCACGTAAAGCGTGCTGCCCACGAACAGCAGCAGAATCGCCACCTTGGCAGCGAAAGAAAGGGTCATCAAACTCTCCTTGGAACAGGCACATACACATCGTTGCACTGAACAGCATTTCAGAACGCGGGCAGGATTCTAATCAAACTGCTGATCCCGCCAGATGACCTGGAACAACCATCCGGCGGGTGTGAATGGCGCCCATCATAAGCCTTCGCTGCTCCGGTAAAAAGCCGGAGCGTGCCGCAATGGGGTTATTGAGTCAGCTCCTGTTCAGTGAACAGGTCGCTGAACAGCATGCTCGACAGGTAGCGCTCGCCCGAATCCGGCAAGACGACGACGATGGTCTTGCCCTGCATTTCCGGCTTCTCGGCCATTCGCACCGCCGCCTGCATGGCCGCGCCGCACGAGATGCCGCACAGAATCCCTTCCTCCTGCATCAGCCGCAACGCCATGGCCTTGGCCTCCTCGTCGCTGACCAGTTCGACCCGGTCAATGATCGACAGATCGAGGTTCTTCGGGATGAACCCTGCGCCGATGCCCTGGATCTTGTGCGGGCTTGGCTTGATCTCTTCGCCCGCCAGCTTCTGCGTAATGATCGGCGACCCCATCGGCTCGACGGCGACCGAGATGATCGGCTTGCCCATGGTGTGCTTGATGTAGCGCGACACGCCGGTGATGGTGCCGCCGGTGCCCACGCCTGCTACCAGAACATCGATGGCGCCATCGGTGTCGTTCCAGATCTCTGGGCCGGTGGTCTTCTCGTGAATGGCCGGGTTGGCCGGGTTTTCGAACTGCGCGGGCATGAAGAACGTGTCCGGATTGGCCGCCACCAGCTCCTCGGCCTTGGCGATGGCGCCTTTCATGCCCAGCGCCGGCTCGGTCAGCACCAGCTCGGCGCCGAGCGCCTTGAGTACTTTGCGCCGCTCGATGCTCATGGAGGCAGGCATCGTCAGCATCAGCTTGTAGCCGCGCGCCGCCGCCACGAATGCCAGACCGATGCCGGTGTTGCCCGACGTCGGCTCGACGATGGTCATGCCCGGCTTGAGCTTGCCGCTGCTTTCAGCGTCCCAGATCATGTTCGCGCCGATCCGACACTTGACCGAATATCCCGGATTACGCCCTTCGATCTTGGCCAGGATGGTGACCCCGCGCGGCGCGATGCGATTGATCTGCACCAGTGGCGTATTGCCGATGGAATGGGCGTTGTCTGCGTAAATACGGCTCATGACCGGGTCCTTGTGCAGGTTTGGGAAAAGCCCAAAGCCTATGCCTTGGGCCCGTGCGGCGTCCAGTCGTAGCGAACCGATGACACCGCCGACAGTCAACAAATCTACGTAACCGGAGAGTGTCGTCATGAAACGTCGCTATAGCTGGCCGCTGTGGACAATACTTGGCCTCATCGTACTGCTGATCGCAGTGCATATCGCGTTGCCTTATGTGGTGCGCAACTACCTCAACGACAAGCTTGCCGACATGGGCGACTACCGCGGCCAGGTGGCGGATGTGGATCTGGCCCTGTGGCGCGGCGCGTACAAGATCAACGGGTTGAACATCGTCAAGGTCGACGGCAAAGTGCCGGTCCCGCTGCTCGATGTGCCCGTCATCGACCTGTCGGTCAGCTGGCACTCACTCTGGTACGACCACGCCGTGGTGGCTGAGGTTGCGTTCGTCCGCCCCGAACTGAACTTCGTCGATGGCGGCGCCAATAAACAGCAGACCCAGACCGGTGCCGGCACCGACTGGCGCGCTCAATTGAACAAGCTGCTGCCCATCACCCTCAACGAAGTGAAGATTCAGGAAGGCAAGATCACCTTCAGTAACTTCAATTCGACGCCGAAAGTGAAAATCGAGGCCGACCGGATCAACGCCAGCATCTTCAACCTGACCAACGTCGTCGACACTGCTGGCAAACGCGACGCCCGCTTCGAAGGCAAGGCGCTGTTGCAAGGCGAAGCGCCGCTGGAGACCAGCGCGACCTTCGACCCGTTCAGCAATTTCGAGGACTTCGACTTCAAACTGCGCACCACCAATCTGCAGCTCAAGAGCATGAACGACTTTGCCTCGGCCTACGGCAAATTCGACTTCAAGGCCGGCAACGGCGATGTGGTGATCGAAGCGCAGGCGAAAAAAGGTCAGCTGAGTGGCTACATCAAACCGCTGCTGCGCGATGTGGATATCTTCAATTGGCAGCAGGACGTAGAGAATCAGAACAAAGGTTTCTTCCGCTCGATCTGGGAAGCGGTGGTGGGCGCCAGCGAAACCGTGCTCAAGAATCAGGGCAAGAACCAGTTTGCAACCCGCGTGGAATTGAGCGGCAGCGTGCATAAACAGGATGTCAGCGCGTTTCAGGCGTTCTTGCAGATCTTGCGCAATGCGTTCGTGCAGGCGTTCAACACGCGCTACGACAGCGGCAAGAAAGAGGCGGATTGACCGCTATTGTGTCAGGGAGTGAGCCAGGTCGCTCCCTGAGCGTGCAGTTCCGTACGCGGGTTTTCTCAAGCGCGCGAAGCCGGTCAGACCGCGACCGGCCATTCAGCAACTGAATAAACCGTCTGCGTTCACAGTCGAACGAACGGCGCGTTATAGTCGCCGCATTCTTTCCGCTTATTTACGTCGTCCGGGCACACTGCCCGTGCGCCAGGTTCGAGGATTTTCCGATGAAGTTCGAAGGCACCCAGGCCTATGTCGCCACTGACGACCTCAAGCTTGCCGTCAATGCCGCCATCACGCTGGAGCGACCGCTGCTGGTCAAGGGCGAGCCCGGCACCGGCAAGACCATGCTGGCTGAACAACTGGCGCAGTCCTTTGGCGCAAAGCTGATTACCTGGCACATCAAATCGACCACCAAAGCCCATCAGGGCCTGTACGAATACGATGCGGTCAGCCGCCTGCGTGACTCGCAACTGGGTGTCGACAAGGTCCACGACGTACGTAACTACCTCAAGAAAGGCAAACTCTGGGAAGCGTTCGAGTCCGAAGAGCGGGTGATCCTGCTCATCGACGAGATCGACAAGGCCGACATCGAGTTCCCCAACGACCTGTTGCAGGAACTCGACAAGATGGAGTTCTACGTTTACGAAATCGACGAGACGATCAAGGCCAGGAAGCGCCCGATCATCATCATCACCTCGAACAACGAAAAAGAACTGCCAGACGCATTCCTGCGCCGCTGCTTCTTCCACTACATCGCCTTTCCCGACCGCCCCACGTTGCAGCGGATCGTCGATGTGCATTATCCCGACATCAAGAAGGATCTGGTGAGCGAAGCGCTGGACGTGTTCTTCGACGTCCGCAAGGTGCCGGGCCTCAAGAAAAAACCTTCCACCTCCGAGCTGGTCGACTGGCTCAAGCTGCTGATGGCCGACAACATCGGTGAGGCTGTGCTGCGCGAGCGCGATCCGACCAAAGCCATCCCTCCGCTGGCCGGTGCGCTGGTCAAGAACGAGCAGGACGTGCAGTTGCTCGAACGGCTGGCGTTCATGAGCCGTCGCGGCAATCGCTGACACTGGGACAAGTGCGGGACAACCATCATGTTGCTCAATCTGTTTAACGAGATGCGCGCAGCGAAGGTACCGGTGTCGGTACGTGAACTGCTGGACCTGATCAACGCCCTGAAACAGCGGGTGACCTTCGCCGACATGGATGAGTTTTACTACTTGTCCCGGACGATTCTGGTCAAGGATGAACGCCATTTCGACAAGTTCGACCGAGCGTTCGGCGCTTATTTCAATGGGCTGGAAAAGCTCGACGACCACCTGCAGGCGTTGATCCCCGAAGACTGGCTGCGCAAGGAATTCGAGCGCTCGCTGACCGATGAAGAACGCGCGCAAATCCAGTCGCTGGGTGGCCTGGACAAGCTGATCGAGGCATTCAAAAAGCGTCTGGAAGAACAGAAAGAGCGCCACGCTGGCGGCAATAAATGGATCGGCACGGGCGGCACCAGTCCGTTCGGCTCGGGCGGTTACAACCCTGAAGGCATCCGCGTGGGTGACGCCGGCAAGCGTCAGGGCAAGGCTGCAAAAGTCTGGGATCAACGCGAGTACAAGAACCTCGACGATCAGGTTGAACTCGGCACGCGCAACATCAAGGTGGCTTTGCGGCGCCTGCGCAAGTTCGCTCGTCAGGGCGCGGCGGACGAACTGGATATCGACGGCACCATCGATCACACCGCGCGCGACGCCGGCCTGCTGAACATCCAGATGCGTCCGGAAAGACGCAACACCATCAAACTGTTGCTGCTGTTCGATATCGGCGGCTCGATGGATGCCCACGTCAAAGTGTGCGAAGAACTCTTCTCGGCCTGTAAGACCGAGTTCAAGCACATGGAATATTTCTACTTCCACAACTTCATTTATGAATCCGTGTGGAAGAACAACTTGCGCCGCACGTCCGAGCGCACGTCCACACAAGATCTGCTGCACAAATACGGCGCCGACTACAAGATCATCTTCATCGGCGACGCCGCCATGGCGCCCTACGAAATCACCCAACCCGGCGGCAGCGTCGAACACTGGAACGAAGAAGCCGGGTACGTCTGGATGCACCGCTTCATGGCCAAGTTCAAGAAGATCATCTGGATCAACCCCTACCCCAAAGACGCCTGGGGCTACACCACCTCCACTCATATCGTGCGCGACCTGATCGAAGACCAGATGTATCCGCTGACGCTGCGAGGGCTGGAGGAAGGGATGCGGTATCTGGCCAAGTAATGATGAGATTGTTGGGCGCTGGCTTGCTGGTGGTGGCGCCCCCAACCTTGCCGCCGCAGCAAGCCGGACTACTAAAAGCCCTAAATCTCATTTTAAGCCCTTCCCCCTCTCTCCTCTGCTCTGCTCTGCTCTGCTCTGCTCCAAAAATGGCGCGGTCTCCGGCCACACAGCTTCACATTTCCTTACATATTAAGCATTGATCCTTCCCGCAAGCGTTGATTATGTCTCTTCATCAGCGATGCAATATTCAAAACCCCCACCTCAATAGTGCTTATCTATTGAATAGAAACCACTTGTCATGCAAATAACTTAAACGGATTTATTATGAACAAATGCGCCTATAAGAAAACTGCCCTAGCGACGTCGATGATTTTAACTATCGGGGTTTTATTCGCTCCGGTGGCTGCAGCCCGCGCGGACTGCGAAGATAATATGCAAAATACAGGCATTAATGAGAGCACCATTGATCAAGCTCCAAACAACGAGCTAGCGGAACCCACCGACACTCAATTCATCGAGTTGCCTGATAAAATCAACCGTATTTTTGACAAACTGGAAACCGCCACTGACGTAAAATACTACAGCTTCATAGCTCTACGTGGACAGAAAGTCATGATCAATCATGTCCAGCAAGGGGATGAAAGCTCGTATTGGAAGATTGAATATAACATTGGAGAGAAATGGCAGCTCACGCCCACGTCTGAGTCGCTCATCATCCCTTCACTTGCCGTCGGCCAGAGAGTAAAGCTTAGGATTTCGCACCCAATCGGCTCTTCCTTTCGACAAAACAGGTTTTTCCATATTGATTTCGGATCTGCGCCTTACGCTCACAATATTAGAATTGAGACAAGGGGCCCAAGTACGGGAACTTATTTCTCGACGAGAACTTTCAGAGACCAGATTATGTGGGCGGGTAACATTAGAGACTCCACGGACCATTACCTGGAAGGAGCAACAGTCGATTTTATCCTCCAGCCAGACAATCAAGCCCCTTCCAATACGGTAGTTTCTCGATGGGTCACTATCGATGGAGGAATAGGAAAATATATAGACTTTGAAAGCTGTATTGGTCGCCATTCCACCGCTCCATTCACTGGTGTGTATGACAACATAAGATGGTGGCGAGCCGGATATAATAGTGGTCACTGGTATGTCACTGTTCGAGGTAATCCAAACACCGGCATCAGCCCAGTGCCCATCACACAGATCTGCACAATGAGCATGATCGGCTGACACCCGAAGACTAACCGCAAGCAATTGTGGTTAGTCTTTCATGGATTAAAGACTACGAAATATCGTGCATATTCAGCGGACAAACCATCTGCCGTGTACGGTACAAGTTTTGCAAGAATTGAAGCATACTCAATAGCTAATTGCTTTAACTCTGATCGCTTATCAAGAATTTCAAAGAGTTTTTTCTCATCATCAACCTCCAGATCATTCATATTACAAACCGGACGAACTTCTCCAGCCTCATCAACTGAAAAACTTATTTCTTCGAGCCTGTCGGCCTTCATATTGATAACTTCTTTCTTTAAATCCTCCCACATGCGTTCCATCTGCACTGCGATACATTCTGCCGCATTACGACGAGCGCTCAGTTTTATGTGCTCGTAAAGATCACGCGCGCTGAGCGTTCGAAATGATATGCACCCGTCCTCAAGCAACTGTGATCGGTCTTTGTCCTTAACTTCATGATATATATAATCAGGCTCGGGCTCACTCAACACCCACTCACACTCTTGCGCAGTCTGCTCATCGACCCCGCCTTCCTGTAAAGCTTTTTCATAGGAAATCTTTATAGCCTGCTTATAGGAGTGATTCTGATCGACAATCCAAGTCAGGTTCATGCGTGCACCTCATGTCAGGAATACATGAATTGCTTAACGACGCTCGCTCGAAAATGATTACCCCACAATCCTGACCAGCATTTCTGACAATCACGTAGGACTAAAGCCACAAAACCGATTAGCTCGCGAGCGATTTCAAACAGGCCACCTGCTCCCGATGCGCGACTTCCTGCACCACGGCCCTCATCCGCACCCCACTCCCCGGCAGTTTTTGCGCCAGCCGTGCCAGCGACAGCGGGGTCAGTGCACCGAGCCGGGGGTAGCCGCCGATGGTCTGGCGGTCGTTGAGCAGGACGATCGGCTGGCCGTCAGGCGGGACCTGAATGGCGCCGAGCGGAATGCCTTCGGAGATCATCGGTCTGCCTTGATAGACCAACTCCGGGCCCAGCAGGCGCATGCCCATCCGGTCGGCGCGGCTGTCCAGGGTCCAGTCGCTATTGAAGGCATCGAACAGGCTCTGGCCGCTGAACTGGCCGATCTGTGCGCCGAGTACGACGTCGAGCGCCCGGGCATCGTCGAGGTCCGGAATCAGATGGGCGGGCAGCGAATGCAACTGGAAGGACGCGCCCGAGTAGGTCAGTTGATCGCCCTCACCCAGCGCTTTGCCGTAGCCATCCAGACCACCGAGCCCTTCGCGCCCGACTGTCGCACAGCTGCCTAACACATCGCGGGCATCAAACCCGCCGGGGGCTGCCAGGTAGGCGCGCGCCCCACATACGGGCTGAGTGAAACGCAAGTGCTGGCCTTTTCTGACGAAGAAACTGCGCCACGGCGCGACGGAGCGATCGTCGAGCATCACGCCCAGGTCGGCGCCGGCCAGCGCGAGGCAGCAGTCGGCTTCGGCGATGAGCGTCAGGCCACCGAGGGTGACCTCGACAACCGCGGCGCCGAGCGGGTTGTTCAGCAGTTTGTTGGCCCAGGCCATCGACACCCAGTCCAGCGAGCCGCCCTGGGTCACGCCAAGATGGCGCACGCCAAAGCGGCCCGCATCCTGCAAAAGACAAAGCGGTGTACTGCTTTTGACGGTCAGCCTGCTCATGTCAGCGCCTCCAGCGGTGTGTCGTCGCCGCCCAGACGAACGAATTCGGCATGGCTCACCGGCGCAAAACGCACGGTGTCGCCCGGTTGCATGAGGCTGTAACCGTCTAGGGTGCGGTCGAACAACTTTGCCGGCGTGCGCCCCAGGATGTTCCAGCCGCCGGGGGATTCCAACGGGTACGCTGCGGTTTGCCGCTCGGCAATGCCGACACTGCCTGCGGCGACACGCTTGCGCGGGGTCTTGATGCGAGGCGCAGCGAGGACTTCTTCGACCAGCCCCATGAACGCGAAGCCGGGCGCGAAACCGAGCGCGAACACCTGGTATTCGCGCTGGCTGTGACGCTGGATGACTTCATCCACCGACAAGCCGCTGCGCCTGGACAACAAGGCCAGCTCAGGCCCGACGCTTGCGTCATACCAGACCGGCAACACATGCTGCCGGCCGCTTTGGCCGGCGTCCGGCGACAAATGTCGTAGCGCGGAGGCAATGACGGCGCGCGCTTGCTGCGGATCCAGCGCCAGCAGGTCGTAGTGCACCATCAAAGTTGTGTAAGACGGCACCAGATCAATCAAATGCGCACCGAAGCCCTCCCGCAGACGCAGGCTTGCAGCCAGCATCCACGGCATGTTCGCCTCATCGATGACGTCGAACAGGCGCACCATCAGGCAATCGATCGCGACGACTTCGATGCGCACATTCATGACGCTGACGTCTTGCCCAGGGCCTGACGAATGCGCTGCACCGCAGCGATGGAACTGGCGTTGTCGCCATGCACGCACAAGGTCTGCGCGGCGAGCAGCAGCTCGCTGCCGTCACTGGCAATCAAAGCTTCGCCGCGGGACAGTGTCAGCGCCTGGCTGATAATGGTTTCCGGGTCGTGATGGACTGCGCCAGGCAGGTTGCGCGACACCAGTCGACCGAGGGCGTCATAGGCCCGATCGGCGAAGGCTTCGAACCACAAGGTCACTCCGAACTCATCGGCAATGGCCTGGGCGGCGGCATTGTCGCGCATGGCCAGCAGCATCAGCGGCATCTGCGGGTTGTATCGAGCAATGGCCTCGACCACCGCCCGCAGCTGCGCCGGGTTGGCCATCATGTCGTTGTACAAAGCGCCGTGGGGTTTGACGTAGCTGACCTTCGCTCCCTGGGCACGGCATACGCCATCCAGCGCACCAATCTGGTAATGCAGCAGGTCCTGAATTTCCTGCGCAGAGCAAACCATCGACCGACGGCCGAACCCCACCAGATCCGGATACGCGGGATGAGCACCGATGGTGACGTCATGGGCCACCGCCAGCGCGACGGTCTTGCGCATGACACTGGGATCACCGGCGTGAAAGCCGCAAGCGATATTGGCGCAATCGATGTAAGGCATGACCTCGGCATCCAGACCCATGGTCCAGGCGCCGTAGCTTTCGCCGATATCACAATTCAATAACAGGCCGCCCACGGGGTGTCTCCTGTGCGAATGAAAGTTGAGGACGAGGCTTGAGTTTACGCGTGGGAAAGATCACTTGGCAGCGCTGAAAACGGCCCGTCACCTGCACGCGCATTCTTGAGCGGGAACCACCGACGCGTCCAACTAGTAAAAGCGAGCGGGCCAGATAAGAAAAAGTGAACGGTCGACATCCTGCGTGGGATTGAAGGTTGGCAGGCGGGATTCGTAGGACCGGCTTTAGCCGAAAAGGCCGGTGCATGCCGTACAGATGTAGCGTTTGGGATTCAGTCTTCGCGGGCAAGCGCGCTCCTACAGATTTCGTGTCTAGCTGGAGAATCGGGAATGCCCGGAGATCCTTGTGGGAGTGAGCTTGCTCGCGATTAGGCCGATATGTTCGCCGGAGAGATATCGCGTGACCATCAGCCTTCGAGTTTTGTGCTCGACACGAACCTGGCAACCCCACA
>NZ_JARVSK010000044.1:0-76877 GCF_030209235.1 Pseudomonas sp. efr-133-TYG-103a | reverse complement strand
GCCAGCCGAGATCCGGTGGGAGTGAGCCAACTGTCTTTAAAGAGCTCTTCGATCAGCGGCGCGATACCCGACGCTTTCCCGGCTAAAGCCGGTCCTACGAAAAGCGTGCAGCGTCAGTAGGACCGGCTTCAGCCGGGAAGAGACCGGCCCTGCCGCCACATCTTCAGAGACTGTAGGAATGCCTTCGCGAGCAAGCTCTCTCCTACAGTGAGTGCAACAGCTTGGGATGTGGGGAAACCTGGTCTTTCAGCCAGCCGAGATCCGGTGGGAGTGAGCTTGCTCACGAAGAGGCCGGGCCAGGCGACCTCCGCGTCAGCGTCAGTTCTTGGTTTCGTCGATCTTCAACTGGCCTTGATCGAAGATGTTCAGCTTTTGACGGATTTCGTGCGGCTGGGCGTAGGCCTGTGGGTCTACGGCTGGCGCACTGATGGATGCGCCAGGTTTGCCGGCCGGAGCCGTCGGTGAGGCGGGAGCAGGTGCGGCGTCCGTTTTGGGCGCTTCGCCTGCGTTCTGATCGCCTTCAATACGACTCTGCGCCTTTTTGGTCAGGACCACGATGTCGATGCGACGGTTGATCGGGTTTTCCGGGTGGTCCTTGTCATACAGCGAGGACGAGGCGTAGCCGACGACGCGCGCCACTTGCGGATCAGGATACCCCCCGGCGACCAGCGCACGCCGTGCGGCGTTGGCGCGATTGGCCGACAGTTCCCAGTTGCCGAAGCCGTTGTTGCCGACATAAGGCGTCGCGTCGGTATGGCCACTGATGCTGACCTTGTTCGGCACCGCCTTGATGGTGTCTGCCATCGCCAGCAGGATGTCTTCGAAATACGGTTTCAGACGCGCACTGCCGATATCGAACATTGGCCGGTTTTCAGCATCCATGATCTGGATGCGCAGGCCGTCCTGCGTAATTTCAAAGAGGATCTGGTCCTTGAACTTCGCCAGTTGCGGGTTCTCGTTGACCTTGGTCTGCAGCTCTTGCAGCAGCATTTCCAGACGCTCCTGCTCGACCTGTTCGGCCGCAGAATCCTGCTTGTCGGCGTCGACAGGCACGCGATCCGGTGCGGGAGTCGACTTGACCTCAGGGTTGAGCGTCTGGTCAGGCGACATTTCCGGCGAGCCGCCCAAATCGATGACGTAAGGCGATCCGCTGTCGGAGAAGCCAACAGGGTCTTTGAAATAACCGGCAATGGCGATCAATTGCTCAGGCGTGGCCGAGGACATCAACCACAGCACCAGGAAGAACGCCATCATTGCCGTAGCGAAGTCGGCGAAGGCGATTTTCCAGGCGCCGCCGTGGTGCCCTCCGCCGAAGCGCTTGACGCGCTTGACGATAATCGGCTGATTATTTTCCATGGATCAACGACCGCGAACAGCTTGTTCCAGCTCGCTGAAGCTGGGGCGATGGGCGGGATACAGGACCTTGCGACCGAACTCTACGGCCAGTGACGGCGGCACACCCGAGGCGGATGCCACGAGCGAAGCCTTGATCGCTTCGAAAACGTTCATTTCTTCCTTGGCATCGTGCGCCAGGGAAGTGGCCAGCGGGCCGAAGAAGCCATACGCGGCGAGAATACCGAAGAAGGTACCGACCAGTGCCGCACCTACGTGCATACCGATCGCCGCCTTGTCGCCGGAACCCAGCGACGCCATGGTCACCACGATACCCAGTACCGCCGCGACGATACCGAAACCGGGCATACCGTCAGCGACGCCGGTCACGGCGTGGGAAGGATGTTCGAGCTCTTCTTTCATGCTCAGCAGTTCCATGTCGAACAGCCCTTCGAGCTCGTGCGGTGCCATGTTGCCGGACGACATGATGCGCAGGTAATCGCAGATGAATGCGATCATCTTGGTGTCTTTCAGAATGCTGGGATATTTGGCGAAGATCGGGCTGTTCTCCGGTTCTTCGATATCGCCCTCGATCGCCATCATGCCTTCGCGGCGGCTTTTGTTGAGGATCTCGTAGATCAGCCCCAGCACTTCCAGATAAAAAGCGTGGGTGAAGCGCGAACTGAACATCTTCAAGGATTTCTTGATGACGTGCATGGTCATGTAACCCGGGTTCGCCTGCAAAAATGCGCCGAACGCCGCACCACCGATGATCAATACCTCGAAAGGCTGGATCAGCGCAGCGATTTGACCGTGGGAGAGTACGTAGCCGCCGAGGACGCTCGCGAAAACGACGATGATGCCGATAATTTTTGCCATAGAGAAAGATTACTTACTTAAGTCGGGTTCAAGGTCATTGTGCGAGAAGCGTTCAAAACTCTTGTTCTACTTATCGGCATGAGTGCGCCAGACTATAGTCAAATCAAGCGAAAATCCTGACTGGCGTCTGATCCGGGCACCGCAACGCGAAGGCCATCATGATGCCATCATTCGACATTGATCAAAACCACCCAGCCGTATGGGCCTTGTGAATGCACTCTGAAAAAGCCTCGTCGCTCCCCGTCCCGCAAACGCTCGAAAGCTGGATAAAGCAACTCGATGGACTGGCCTTGCCGGTGCCAGCGCTGGCCCACAGCAAAGTGCAGGCAGCACTGACGGACAGCCGTCGTTCGCTGCGTGACATCGCCGACCTGATGCAGGACAGCCCGGCACTGGTGCTCAGCGTCTTGCGCGAGGCCAATCTCCACACCGGCGGCCTGACAGAGCCTGCGGAAAGCCTTGAGGTGGCGCTCAATCGCCTGGGACTTGCCCGCACCGAAACGCTGCTTGCGCGCTTGCCCAGTGCGCAACTGCAGGACATTCCAGTGGCGCTGCGCCAGCTGCAACTGATCAGCCAGCACGCCACGCAACAGGCTTACGGCTTGTTCGCCAACCAGCTTGCGCGTCTGTGGCAGGACATCCATCTGGGCAGCCTTTTGTTTCTTTCGCCTCTCTGGCCGATGGCGCTGGCGCACCCCAAGCTGCTGGAAGAATGGGAGCTGAGGGTCATTCATAAAGGCGAGTCGGCCAAAACGGTGGAAAAAGCCCTGTTCGGCGTGCGCCTGCTGCACCTGTGCCAGGCGCTGGCTACCCACTGGCATCTGCCGATCTGGGTGACGCAGGGCTATAACCTGCTGATCAGCGAGCAGCGCAATCTGGTCAAGGTGCTGCGAATCGCCCACGAGAACGACGATCCTCTCAAGCAGCAACAGCAACTGGACGCCGACCTGCCCTTGCGCCGCTGGCTCAATCAGCCGGCCAACACCATCCTGCTGGCGAACGGCCTCGCGCTGTCGGCGCAACAGGCCTGGGACACGCCTCACAACCTGCGCTGGCAGCTGTTGACCAGCCTTTATCTGCAACAGCCTTTGATGGATTTGCAGCAACAGGTTCACCAGAACGCGGCCGCCAGCGGTCGTCAACATGCTGCGCCAGGCGTCTGGCACCCGGCTGAAGCGCTGTTATGGCCCTGGGATGCTCGCAGGGTCCACAAAGGTCTGCTGCCCGCCTCGCCTCCCACTCCCGAAGCCTTGCAGGTGTGGCGCAAACACTGCGCGGACCTGCTCAAGGAGCCCAGCCTGTTCACCAACGCCATGCACCTGACGACCTGCGCCAGAGACGCGCTGGTCGCCTGCGGCATGCAACGGGTGGCGCTGTTGATGATCGATCGCAAGACCGACAGCCTGCGCGTGCATCAGATTGCCGGCCTGGATAAATCGGCCGCCGCCCTGCTCGTCTCCTACAAAGACAGCACTGTGTTGCAGCGTCTGATGGCGCAGGCCACTCAGCTGCGTCTGACGCCAGGCAACAACGCGCAGTTTTCGGCGCTGATGCCGCCACAATTGCGCAACCTGTTCAGCGGCGAGAACCTGCTTGTTCGCTCGCTCGCAAGCAATGGACGCGTTGTGATGCTGGTGGTCGCCGATCAAGGCGGCGGGCTGTTCTCGGAAATGTCAGTGCAAGCATTCGGGAAAACCGGGCAGTGTATCGAGAAGGCTCTGACCACCTTTAGCCATCGCAATGGTTGATGGCTGAGCTACAATTCGCCTCTTTTTCCGATCTGGAGACCTCACATGTCTGCCTTCTCAAGCTTGCCACTGGTGATCGAGCCCGCGGATCTGCAGGCACGCCTCGGCGCTTCAGAGCTGATTCTGGTCGACCTGACCAGCCCCGCCCGTTACGAGGCCGGCCACCTTCCCGGCGCCCGCTTCGTCGACCCCAAACATACGCAACTGGGGCTGCCGCCCGCACCGGGCCTGCTGCCGACTCAGGCGCAGCTCGAAGCGCTGTTCGGCGAACTCGGCCATAACCCCGATGCGGTCTATGTGGTCTATGACGACGAAGGTGGCGGTTGGGCCGGACGTTTCATCTGGCTGCTGGATGTCATCGGACACTCGAAATACCACTATCTCGACGGCGGACTGCTGTCTTGGCAGGCCGAAGGCTTGCCGCTGACCACGGAAGTACCTGCTCTTGCCGGCGGACCGGTTCCGCTGACGCTGCATGACGAACCCACCGCCACCCGCGAATACCTGCAAAGTCGCCTCGGCGCTGCGGATCTGGCCATCTGGGACGCACGCGGCCCGACCGAATACTCAGGCGAGAAAGTAGTCGCGGCCAAAGGCGGTCACATTCCGGGTGCCGTAAACTTCGAGTGGACGGCGGGCATGGATCAGGCGCGCAACCTGCGCATTCGCCGGGATATGCCGCAAATCCTCGAAAGCCTGGGCATCACGCCGGACAAAGAAGTCATCACCCATTGCCAGACCCACCATCGCTCCGGCTTTACCTATCTGGTGGCCAAAGCGCTGGGCTACCCACGCATCAAAGGCTATGCCGGATCGTGGGGAGAATGGGGCAATCATCCGGATACACCGGTCGAGAAATAACGGGGCGCCCACTGGGCGTCGCAGCATTTTTCCCTTTTTCAAACGCTTTAGGAATCTTGATGAAACAGCGTCTGTTCATTCTTTTTCAATATCTGCTTCCTCACCATCTGCTGTCGCGGCTCGCCGGCTGCGTGGCCGAATGCCGCGTGCGCTGGTTCAAGAACGCATTCACGCAATGGTTCGCACGCCGATACCAGGTCGACATGTCCCAGGCTCAAGTGGAGGACGTCACGGCGTACCAGCACTTCAATGACTTCTTCACGCGGGCGCTGAAACCGGGGGCTCGCCCTCTGGACCAGACGCCGGGCGCGATCCTCTGCCCCGCTGACGGCGCCGTCAGTCAATTGGGCCCGATCGAGCACGGGCGGATCTTTCAGGCCAAAGGCCACAGCTACAGCGTGCTGGAACTGCTGGGCGGCGATGCGCGCCTGGCGGCTCCGTTCATGGGCGGCGAGTTCGCCACCGTTTATCTGTCGCCCAAGGATTACCACCGGGTGCACATGCCGCTGGCCGGTACGCTGCGTGAGATGGTTTACGTGCCGGGCCGTCTGTTCTCGGTCAACCAGACCACTGCCGAAAACGTTCCGGAGCTGTTCGCCCGCAATGAACGTGCAGTCTGCCTGTTCGACACCGAGCGTGGCCCGATGGCCGTGGTGCTGGTGGGTGCGATGATTGTGGCCTCCATCGAAACGGTCTGGGCCGGGTTGGTCACGCCACCGAAACGCGAGCTCAAGACCTTCCGTTACGATGAGGCTGCACGTGCGCCGATTCATCTGGAGAAGGGCGCCGAAATGGGTCGCTTCAAACTGGGCTCCACCGCCATCGTGCTGTTCGGGCCGAATCAGGTGAAATGGGCCGAAACGCTGGCGGCAGGATCGCCCGTGCAGATGGGTCAGGCAATGGCATTGCCGACACAGGCGTGATTCTTGCGTAAAGAATCCTGAAACGCTTTTTTGGCGCTGCTCGGCCTTTCGTCGACAGCGCCAATGCGCTTCACCATTCAGATGGATCGGCCGCGCAACAATGTCACTTTGATATTAAAGCTGCGATGTCGAGCTGATGCTGCTAAAGTCGTTCATCGGTGTTGTAGGAAACTTCGTTTTCAATTGACGTAAACTTGCTCGTTTCGCTCGGCCAACGTGCCCTTCGCACCGTTGAAATCGCCGCCGACCGTGCCGGTAGTTGTTGGAGTTTGCCTGTCACATGAGTAATTTAAGTCTTCCTCTGTTGTTGCGCGCACCTGTGCCGACGCAGTCGAGCCTGTCGTTCTGTGACGCGACGCCAAAAGACCTAAAGCGCTGGATCGCCACGCTGCCCAAAGCGAACCTCGGCGAAATGGCCCGCCAGCTGTATCAGGGCCTGGGCGAGCTCAACCAGCTGCTCACCCCCAGCGACAACCGCATGCAATTGCTCGAGCTGCTGCGCCCGGAAGTGTCGTTCGTGTGCAAGCATCTGGAGCGGCATTTCCTCAACCAGTCCGTCGTACTGGAAGAGCGTCCTCGCAAGGTCGCCAACCTGTGTCAGGCCCTGCAGAACCATCTGGCGATCGGCTACAAACAGATCATCGCCCGTGTCGCGCCCAAGCTCAGCAGAGACCGCATTCCGCTCCTCACCACCGCATTGCAGCGGGCCTTGCACTGCCTGAACGGCCCACTGATCCGTGCCAACCAGCTTTATTGTCCGGTGCAGGACGGCTTGTGGCTTGAGTTGCACCAGATCTACCAGATCGCGCGCCAGCACCAGTTGCACAATATTCCGGTTGCCGACAATCAGGCTCATCACACGCGCACGCTGACTGTCGAACAGACCTACACGGTCGCCCTGTTGATGGGTTGCTCGCGCTGCAATCAGATGCGTCAGCACAACATCGGCAAGCTTGCCGACGCACTGGATGCGTGGAGCTCGATGGTCACGCTGCAGCAGCCGCTGGTCGAGGGCTCCAGCCTGTATGCCGTGTCGCCGAGCACTGACACTGCGCCGCGCTACACCTCGCTGTACGCCGAGGACCAGCGTGGCAACTTGCTTGGCATCGACCCACGCCCCTTGTCCGCCGCGCTGCAGCGCTACATCGAAACGCCCGTCGAGCAGCGATCACAGTCATATCTGCACGTGCCACCGGGCTTGTCTGCGGACGTTCTGCAACATCTGGCCGCTGCCTGGGGAGACGTTTCAGAACGGGCATTCCAGCGAACGCCGGGCCAGGGCACGCTGACCGTCTGCGTCGGCATGAGCGCTTTGCATTACTTCGTCGGCGGCCAGAAGTGCTTCAGCGATCTGCTGCAGGTAGCCGCGGTGAGCAAAACGGCCGAATACACGCTGCAACCGCTGGAGCCGACTCGGCACGACCCGTGGGCGCAAGCCGTGGATGTGCAACGCAGCGGCACGTCGAGCACCCTGCTGCCGTTTGAAGAAATCGAATATCAGCGTGAAGAAACAGAAGCCAGCGCTGCCGCCGACGCTCAGAAGAGCTTCCCGACGTACAGCCTGCACATCGTCAATCACAGCCCCGGCGGTTATTGCCTGGCCTGGCCCAAGGAAGTCCCCGACCAGCTTCAGGCCGGAGAGATGATCGGCATTCAGGACCATGGCCATGGCTGGAGCATCGCGGTAGTGCGCTGGGTTCGCCAGGTGCGCAGTGGTGGCACACAAATGGGTGTCGAATTGATCGCGCCGTTCGCGCAGGCCTGTGGCATGCAACTGCTGCGGGCCGAGCAGAGCAGTCAGTACCTGCGCGCGCTTTTGCTTCCGGAAGTGCGCGCCATCGATGTGCCGGCAACGGTGGTCGCCCCTCGCCTGCCGTTCGACGATGGCTGCAAGGTCATGATCAACACCAGCGGAGAGGAACGTCGGGCCAGCCTGAGCAATCGTCGGGCGACGACCGGGAGCTACAACCAGTTCGAGTATCAGATGCTCGAAGGGCCGAAGAAGAACATCGCACAGAACGAATCCGCGCCGGAACAGGAATTCGATTCGCTCTGGACGGTTCTGTAATAGCCCACCGCTCCCAACGCTCCCCTCAAACCGTGCGCGCGCATCCGCAGGTTTGAGGGATAGCCGATCAACAACGGTTTACGCGTTTCGCCCTTCCCGGTCGCGGAAGCCGAGCAGATAAAGCACACCATCGAGCCCAAGCGTCGAGATCGCCTGTTTGGCCGACTGCTTGACCAGCGGCTTGGCCCGGAATGCCACGCCCAGTCCGGCAATCGCCAGCATCGGCAGGTCATTGGCGCCGTCGCCGACGGCAATGGTCTGCTCCAGGCTCAACCCTTCCTTGCTCGCCAGTTCGCGCAGCAGATCCGCCTTGCGCTGAGCGTCGACGATAGGTTCGACGGCAACGCCGGTGCATTTGCCATCCACGACTTCAAGCTCGTTGGCGAAGATGTAATCGATCCCCAGCTTGGCCTGCAGCTGACGGGCAAAGTAGGTGAAGCCGCCCGACAGAATCGCGGTTTTGTAGCCCAGACGCTTGAGTTCGGCAAACAGTGTTTCGGCGCCCTCGGTCAGACGCAGCGATGCGCCAATTTCGTCCAGCACCTTGATGTCCAGCCCTTTGAGCAGCGCCAGGCGCTCTTTGAAGCTGGCGCGAAAATCCAGCTCGCCGCGCATGGCGCGCTCGGTGATTTCCGATACGCGCTCGCCAACGCCGTGAGCCTTGGCCAACTCGTCGATGACTTCGGCTTCGATCAGCGTCGAATCCATGTCGAACACGGCCAGACGACGATTGCGACGGAAAATGGAGTCCTGCTGGAAGGCGATGTCGACGTTCAGCTCCTGAGCCACATGCAGGAACTCTGCGCGCATCTGCTGAGCGTCGGCGGGCTCGCCACGCACGGAAAACTCGATGCAGCCCTTGCCCTTGTCACTTGGCATGTCCAGCGGCATCCGGCCGGAGAGGCGGTCGATACGATCAATGTTCAGTCCGTACCTTTCGGTGATCGAACTGACCGTCTGCAATTGCTCGGCCGTGACCTTGCGGGTCAAGAGCGTGACGATGTGCCGGTCCTTGCCCTGGTCGTCGACCCAATGCTGGTAGTCGTCTTCGCTGACATGCGTGAACAGGACCTGCTGGCCCAGTTCGTCGGCCTTCACCTGAACCTGATCGAGTACCGTCGCGCCGCTTTCGGTGTCCGGAATCTCGACAAGAATGCCGAACGACAGCGTGTCATGGATCACTGCCTGACCAATATCCAGAACATCGACGCCACCTTGGGCCAGCACGCCGGTGATGGCCGCAGTGAGACCCGGACGGTCTTCACCGGTGATGTTTATCAGGACAATTTCGCGCAAGGCGCACCCCCGCAGTGGAAAAAAACCGCATTCTACTCACTTTCAGTGACCACCGGGCACAGCGAGCGCTTTGCCGCTACTGGGTCGCTCGCTATACTGCGCGGCAACTTCTCCAAGAGAGCCGTGCTCAGTGAACCGGCCCACGCCAGTAAAAACCGATAATTTCTTCTTGCTGATCTTCCGGGCATTGCGTCATCGACGTGTACCGATTGCTTTGCGCATCGCCAGCCACAACGTGATTCTCGTCGCGCTGGCGCTGGTGATCTACGCCTGCGTGATGGGATTGCAGTTCAAGCAAGCCATGCACGAACAGGCGGACGCATTGGGGCAGGCCCTGACCACGCAAACAGCGACCTCCGCGACAGAGCTGCTGGTGTCCAACGACATCCTCAGCCTCAACGTGCTGCTGGGCAATCTGGTCAAAAACCCGCTGGTCGCTCACGCCGCTATTTATAGCGTGGATAACCGCATTCTTGCCGAAGCCGGCCAGCGCCCGAAAAACGGCCTGCTGGGCGAAGCCGAAGGGCTCTACGAGATCAAGGTCACGTTCCAGGATGTCGTCGCGGGCACCCTGCGCATCAGTCTGGATATGACCCAATTCCAGCAGCCGCTGACCATCAGCCTGCAAAGCATGGGCATTCTCGCCGGTATTCTGCTGGCGCTGGCATTGGCGCTCAGCCTGCGCCTGGGGCGTCACATTTCCACGCCCATGCTGCAATTGCGCATGTGGTTGCGCTACATCGACCCCTACACGCCGGCAACGGATCGTCAGGATGAGATCGGCGATCTGGCCCGTCAGCTCAAGGCATCTTACGCACCGCCTGAGCCGGAACCGGAGCCGGTTCCTGAGCCCGAGCACGCCGACGATGACAGCTCGCCCGAGTTCGACACCAGCGATCTGGGTGATCACGATTTCGATGATGCGCCCAAGCCGCGCGCTACGGCGATCCCGGCAAGGCGTATCGTTGCCGAGGAAGACGAAGAGGACGAAGACGACCCGTTTGCCGATCTGCGCGACGACTCCGCGGTGGCCCAGAAGCCTGCGCCGCGGCCGATGCTCCCGGTCGTTCCTTCACAGCCGCAATACAGCGCAGTGCTTGCCGTGCAGCTGGGCTCTCAGGAACAACTGCGTCGTCTGCCACGGGCCCGCTTGACCGAGCTGCTCGAGCGTTATCGCGACTGTATCGATCAGGCTGCTTCGCTGTACGACAGCGAGCTTCACACACTGAACGACGGCAGCTCGCTGATGGTGTTCAGCACCCAGGACAGCGGCGATGATTACCTGACCAATGCAATCTGCTGTGGTGAGCTTCTTCGTGCATTGAGCCACGCCTTGCAGATTGAAGTCGCAGACAGCGGCATCACCTTGCAATTGCAGCTGGGTCTGACGCTGGGTGAAGGCCTGCACGGCATGAACCAGATCGACCTGCTGTTGACCGAAACCGCTCAGGACGCACTGGCGCTGTCGCAACACAGCCGCAACCTGCTGCTGGTGGAACGCAAGATCAGCGAAGACCACACCATTCGTCAGCGTGCACGCATTCGCCCCATCGCCAGCCCGGAAGGTGCCAGCTGCGTCGAACGCCTGATGGAGCCCTATCCATCGATGCTCGAACGCCAACTCGCGCGCATGCACGAAGCGCGCAAGGTATGACCCTCAGTTGAAACACTGCGGGACCTGATGATGGTCCCGCTGTCAGCTTCTGATTCTGGCCGGAGGCCGTAGGAGCTTGGCTTGCCAGCGATCTGGCGCGCAGCGGCAGCGAAACCTGACACCTTGGCTGCACCCGATACACCGCATGCTCAGGATTGACTGCTGCTTTGCAGCAGATGGTCAGCAAGCTGGACTCCTACGCCCTACCGGTCGAATCAAGAGCACTGGAACATCATCCACAAAAAAGCCCGCATCACTGCGGGCTTTTTGTTTGCGCCTGGATCAGAAGCGGAACACTTCAAGATCGGTGCGAATCGGGGAAGCCATTGGAATCTTTGGCTTGTCCTGATCGGTTCGGGTCTTGGCCGGTTGGGCAGCCTTTCTCGGTTCGTCTGCAACCAGCGGCTGGCTGGCAATCGGCTTCACCGCCACGCTCAACTGATCGGCCAGACGCTGCAGCAACACGCCTTGCGCTTTGACCTGAGCAGCGGAAGTGCCAGCATGCGGCTCTTCGAGGTGAACCAGTTTGCTGTCGCGAACGGTGCCCCGGCGATCCAGCAGACGCCATTGCGCATCGAGCACAGCCGGCTGGTTCTCGCCCGAGTCCAGACGGGTGATCGACAGCACGACTTGCACGTCCGGCGTGAAGTTGGCAGCAGCCGGTGCCATCACCACGCGCTGGCTATCAAGCTTCCAGGCCAGCTGGCGAAGCAACAGTTGATCGATATCGGCCGACAGACTGCCCGCCCACCGACCGTCCGTCGAAGCCGTCAGACTGCCGTCTGGCTGGCGCTGCAGTAATGTTTCCCGTTGCAGATAATCAGCAACGGCAACCGGACCCAGCAAAACTGCGACTCCGGCACTTTGTTTCGGTTGCCCAGGTTCGCCGCTGTCCAGCTGATAGAGCGAAGTGGGTTGATGAACGCTGCACCCGGCCAAACCTAAAACGCCAGTCAACAGCAGAACAACAGGAACGCGTAGAAAATTCATCATTCCGTCCAAGTGGGCGCCCAAGGCGCGCCACGATGTCAAATACTCAAGAAACCATGAAGGCACTCAGCCACGCCTGCACCTCAAGACGTCATATCATCCGTGAATATGCGCGATGACTCCAGCGATTCTGCGTCGATCTTCGTGACGAAACGAAGATCGGACGCTCAAATCAGCTTCTTAAGCACCAGTTTCCACCAACAGGGCATCCACGCGCTGAAATCCGCGTGGTAGCTTATTGCCACGTCTTCCGCGCTCGCCTTTGTAGTGTTCCAGATCGTCAGCCTTGAGAGAAAGCGTACGTTTGCCAGCCTGCAACACCAGAGTGGCGCCTTCCGGAATCACCGCCAGGTCGGTCACGAACTCTTCTCGGCTGGCAACGCGCTCGCCAGGAATGCCGATGATCTTGTTGCCTTTACCCTTGCCCAGCTGCGGCAGATCGGCAATTTTGAACACCAGCAGGCGACCCTCGGTCGTGACCGCCGCCAGCCAGTTCTGCTCCCGATCTGGCACGGGACGCGGCAAGATGACCTTGGCACCCGTCGGCAGGCTCAACAGCGCCTTGCCCGCCTTGTTCTTCGCCTGCAGGTCCTCGCCCTTCACGACGAAACCGTAACCGGCGTCGGAGGCGATCACGTACAGCGCGTCATCATCGGGCAGCAGCACGCATTCGAACGTCGCTGCAGGTGGCGGCGTCAGGCGACCGGTGAGTGGATCGCCCTGGCCTCGAGCAGAAGGCAACGTATGCGCTGCCAGCGAATAGCTGCGCCCGGTCGAGTCGATGAACACAGCGAACTGATTCGAACGCCCCGCCGCTGCTGCCTTGAATCCGTCGCCAGCCTTGTAGGAGAGCCCTGTTGCATCGATGTCATGACCTTTGGCGCAACGCACCCAGCCTTTTTCTGACAGCACGACCGTCACCGGCTCAGTCGGCATGAGCTCGTTTTCTGACAACGCCTTGGCTTCGGCGCGCTCCACGATTGGCGAGCGGCGATCATCGCCATAGGTTTCGGCGTCCGCGATCAGTTCGGAACGCACCAGCTTGCGCAGCTTGGTCTCGCTGCCCAGCAGAGCCAGCAGCTTGGCCTGTTCCTTGAGCAGTTCGTCCTGCTCGCCGCGCAGCTTCATCTCTTCCAGACGCGCCAACTGACGCAGTCGGGTGTCGAGGATGTAGTCGGCCTGGATCTCCGAGAGGTCGAAGCGGGCAATCAGCTCGGCCTTCGGATGCTCAGCGGTGCGGATGATGTGGATCACCTCATCCAGATTCAGGTAAGCGGTCAGCAAACCTTCCAACAGGTGCAGGCGCTTCTGCACTTTGTCCAGACGGAATTGCAAGCGACGACGCACCGTGTTGATGCGGAATGTCAGCCACTCAGACAGCAGCGCCTTGAGGTTCTTGAGCTGCGGCTTGCCGTCCAGGCCGATGATGTTGATGTTCACCCGGTAGCTGGACTCAAGCTCCGTAGTGGCGAACAGGTGTTGCATCAGCTCTTCAGGATCGACGCGGTTAGAGCGCGGAATGATCACGATGCGGCATGGGTGCTCATGATCGGACTCATCACGCAGGTCCGCGACCATCGGCAGCTTCTTGGCCTGCATCTGCGCGGCGATCTGCTCCAGCACCTTAGCGCCGGAAACCTGATGCGGCAGCGCGGTGACCACGATGTCGCCATCCTCGACACGGTAAACGGCACGCATGCGTACCGAGCCGCGACCACTTTCGTAGATCTTCAGCAGGTCGGCGCGCGGCGTGATGATTTCGGCTTCGGTCGGGTAGTCCGGCCCCTGCACGTGCTCACACAGCTGCTCGATGGTGGCTTTGGGCTCATCGAGCAAACGCACGCAGGCAGACGCGACTTCACGCAGGTTGTGCGGCGGGACGTCGGTCGCCATGCCCACGGCGATACCGGTGGTGCCATTGAGCAGGATATTCGGCAAACGTGCCGGCAATACTGCCGGTTCGTCCAGCGTACCGTCGAAGTTGGGGACCCAGTCAGCGGTGCCTTGACCCAGTTCGGTCAGCAGCACTTCCGAATAGCGCGACAGGCGCGCCTCGGTGTAGCGCATGGCCGCGAACGACTTGGGATCATCCGGCGCCCCCCAGTTCCCTTGACCATCGACCAGCGTATAGCGATAGCTGAACGACTGAGCCATCAGCACCATGGCCTCATAGCACGCGGAGTCACCGTGCGGGTGGAACTTGCCGAGTACGTCACCGACGGTGCGCGCCGATTTCTTGTGCTTGGCGTCGGCGTCCAGGCCCAGTTCGCTCATGGCGTAGACAATCCGCCGCTGCACGGGCTTCAAGCCGTCACCGATGTGCGGCAAGGCGCGGTCCATGATCACGTACATGGAATAGTTGAGGTAGGCCTGTTCGGTGAAGTCAGCCAGTGATCGGCGTTCTACGCCATCCAGGCTGAGGTCAAGGGAGTCGCTCATGCGGGCCTCATCATTTTGTCGTCTGACGCAGCAGCAATGTGCCGCCGCGCTGTGTGAATTCGAGTTGTTTCATGGCGCTCATGCCAAGCAGCACCTGCTCACCGTCCAGGCCGGGCACCACCAGGGCGCGCACATTGCTCAAGACGATGTCGCCAATTTGCAGCCGTTGCAGCGTGGTCCGGAACGCCTCGGTGCGGCCATTGGCCGTACTCACCTGAACCCGCTCGCCACGCTCAAGGCGCAACGTGTTCGCCACTTCTTCGGGAATGGCGACATTGGTCGCTCCCGTGTCGAGCATGAACTGGACCGGGTGCGAGTCGATCTGCCCGCTCATGACGAAGTGCCCCTGACGGTTGCTCGTCAATTGCACTTCGACATAGCCATCACCCTGCCGTGAAGTAACGCTGGTGTTCGGGCTTTCCTGTCGCTGCTCCCAATCGCCGAAAAAACGCGTGGCCAGAAACAGCCCCGCAGCCCAGACGATGATCAGCATGAGACGCCCGGCGCGTCTGCCGGGTGGCGCCTGTGTCAAGGCTTGCCGCCCCAGCCACCGGCTGGCGCAGCGAAGCGCCAGACGATCGGACGCTTTTCTCCGTCGGCGCGAGCGCCAAAGTTATTGTCGACCCCGACCCACGCACCGCTGTCATCGATGACCAGCGCTTCGGTCAGGCCGTATTTCTGGTCATACAGGCGGTTGGGTTGCAGCGCTTCCTTTGCGAATGACCAACACGCTTCGAGCTGCCCGGTCTCCAGAGAGCGTCGGCAGATGCGGTAGGCTGCGCGCTCAAGCGCGAACAACTTGCCCTTGTACAACGAAATATCCGCAAAATCTTTGCCAACGGCCTTCCCGCCCACTTGCGGCGGCAGAATGTCATTGCCTGACTCGACCCGCAGAATACAGCTCGCATCACAGGCCCAGCCGTCTTTACCAAGGCGCGCCGTCAACAGACCTCGCTTGTCACGCTCGGCGGCCAGCCATAACTGATCGCCTGCCGGATTGATCGCGATGCCTTCGAAAATCGCATTGAAGTGCTGCAGCATCCCTGCTGACTGCGCTTCCTTGACCAGCTTGCCCGGCAATTCCAGCCAGACCGGCGCCCCGCTGACAGGCACCTTGAGCACCGTGGCGTAAGCCTCGCTGACCAGATAACGGTTGCCGGCGGCATCGCAGCTCACGCCCTCGAAATCCAGATCGCCGCCACGAAGAATCGCTGAAGCCTTGGCCATCGCACGCAAGGTCGCTGACAGCCCGCTGTCTGGAATCGGCGGGATCTCGATCACCTGGCCACGGGCTTTCCAGACCGTCGCCGAGGTGTCGAGGCTATACAGCAAGGTGTCATCGCGGTCAGAAACCGTCCACAACACGCCATTGCACGACGCCAGCCCCGACAGGTTGCCGCCGATCATGTCGTCGACCGGGTGCTCGGACAACAATTTCAGTTCGGGCAACGGTGCGGCGAAGACTGGGGCAGCGAGCAACAACAGGGCTGCAAACCAGGCTCGCATCAGACCAGCACCTCAGCAAGGTTGCCCTTGGATTCGAGCCAGGTCTTGCGGTCGCCTGCACGTTTCTTCGCCAACAGCATGTCCATGATTTCCGAAGTGGCCTCGAAATCATCCAGCGTCAGCTGGACAAGACGACGGGTGTTCGGGTCCATGGTGGTTTCACGCAGCTGCGGCGGGTTCATCTCGCCCAGACCTTTGAATCGCGTGACCTGAGGCTTGCCGCGCTTCTTCTCGGCCACCAGACGATCGAGGATGCCATCGCGCTCAGCTTCATCCAGTGCGTAATAAATGTCCTTGCCCAGGTCGATGCGGTAAAGCGGCGGCATTGCGACGTACACGTGGCCGGCGTCGACCAGCGGACGGAAATGCTGCACGAACAGGGCGCACAGCAAGGTGGCGATGTGCAGGCCGTCGGAGTCGGCATCGGCGAGGATGCAGATCTTGCCGTATCGCAACTGGCTCATGTCGGCCGCGCCTGGATCAACCCCGATGGCGACCGCGATGTTGTGGACTTCCTGGCTGGCGAGCACTTCACCGCCATCGACTTCCCAGGTGTTCAGAATTTTCCCGCGAAGCGGCAGGATGGCCTGAAACTCCTTGTCGCGCGCCTGCTTGGCCGAACCGCCGGCAGAATCACCCTCGACCAGAAACAGTTCGGCGCGCATCGGATCCTGGCCGGCGCAATCGGCCAGTTTGCCCGGCAGCGCCGGACCTTGAGTGATGCGTTTTCGCTCGACTTTCTTGCTTGCCTTGAGTCGGCGTCCGGCGTTGTTGATCGCCAGCTCCGCCAACTGCATGCCCATTTCAGGGTGAGCGTTGAGCCACAGGCTGAATGCGTCCTTGACCACGCCGGAGACGAACGCCGCCGCCTCACGAGACGACAGACGCTCTTTGGTCTGACCGGAGAACTGGGGCTCTTGCATCTTCATCGACAGAACGAACGCGATCCGCTCCCAGACGTCTTCCGGCGCCAGCTTCACGCCACGCGGCAGCAGATTGCGGAACTCACAGAATTCGCGCATGGCATCGAGCAAGCCCTGGCGCAGACCATTGACGTGAGTACCGCCCTGCGCGGTCGGGATCAGGTTGACGTAGCTCTCCTGAACGCTGTCGCCACCCTCAGGCAGCCAGAGCAACGCCCAGTCGACGGCTTCCTTGTTACCCGCGAACGAACCACAGAAGGGCTCGTCGGGCAGGCGCAGGAACTCGTTCACCGAATCCTGAAGATACGAGCGCAGCCCGTCTTCGTAATGCCACTCGACTTTCTCGCCTGTGCCCTTGTCCTCGAAGCTGACCAAGAGGCCCGGGCACAGGACAGCCTTGGCCTTGAGCACGTGCTTGAGGCGGCTGACGGAGAACTTGGGGCTGTCGAAATATTTAGGGTCCGGCGCAAAAAACACGCTGGTGCCTGTATTGCGCTTGCCCACTGTGCCGACGACGGCCAACTCGCTGGCCTTGAAGCCATCGGCGAAGGTCATTTCATATTCGTTGCCGTCGCGCTTGACCCGCACCCGCACTTGGGTGGAGAGCGCGTTGACCACCGAAATACCCACCCCGTGCAAACCGCCGGAGAACTGGTAGTTCTTGTTGGAGAACTTACCGCCCGCGTGCAGCTTGGTGAGGATCAATTCGACACCGGAAACGCCTTCTTCCGGGTGGATGTCCACTGGCATGCCGCGACCGTCATCGGCCACTTCAAGGGAGTTATCGGCGTGGAGGATGACCTGCACCGATCTGGCGTGCCCCGCCAGCGCTTCGTCGACGCTGTTGTCGATGACTTCCTGCGCCAGGTGGTTCGGCCGCGTGGTGTCGGTGTACATGCCCGGCCGTTTGCGGACCGGGTCGAGGCCCGAGAGGACTTCGATGGCGTCTGCGTTATAAGAGCTAGCGCTGGGATTGGCCATGGGGTCTCGTCATCAAGTCGTTCATGAAATTTCGGAGTGACACTCTTCTACATCGTTGTTTCAGCAAATGCGTCGATCCGGTCGGGTTACAGCACCGACAGATCGATCGCCTGGAGCAATTCCGGCGCGAAACCGGCAAATCCGAGCAGAGCGGGCAGTTTCGACGCGAATCCTTGAAAACCGTGATCGCCCCCGGCCTCGATGCGTAACGCGCAAGCCCGGTAAAATGCCTGCGCGCGACGATAATCCAGAGTTTCATCGCCGGTCTGCAGCCACACCTGGATACGCTGAGGATCTTGCGGGGCCGGCACTTCGAGCTCTGCCAGCGCTGCCACGTGATCGTGCGTCAGCTCCCAGCTCTCGCCGGTATAAAGATTTTGTTGGGTGCCCAGAAAGCCGTCGAACAACTGATGCGGATTCACCGCCGGGTTGATCAGCACGGCCTTGAGGCCATGACGCTCCGCCAGGTGAGTCGCATAGTAGCCGCCGAGCGAGCTGCCGACCAGTAATGGCCGCCCGCCCAGTTCTTCAATGGCGTTCTCCAGTTGGGCCACTGCCTGACGCGGATGATGGTGCAGCTCTGGCACCCGCAACTGCTCGCTCAACCCCAGGGTTTTCATCAGCTCGGCCAGCTGTGTGGCTTTTTTCGACATCGCTGAGCTGTTCAAGCCATGTATATAAAGAAGCGTCGGGTGATCCTGGTTCACGCGGTTATCTCCAGAAGCAGCGCATCAACACGCAAAGCCACGCAGTTTACAGGGACAACCCAGGGAAAACTCGTTTGTTGATCAACCGCTGAGGTTCGAAGCATTTCCATCAATAACCGGCACCACTGAGGTCGACTTCGAACAGACTGGGGTCAATCCGCGATACGCCGGTTTCGATCCGGCCGTCATCGTGCAGCCGCAACCAGCGATATCCCGGCGCCAGCGCATCGAGCTTGAAATCCTCACTGTCAGGCGCGAACTGAATACACGTGGACGGCGACGCCATCAACCTCAAGCCGTCACGTTGCTGATCGTATTCCTGATGCACATGCCCCCAAAGCAGCGCCCGACCCTGAGGAAAGCGTTCCAGCACCGAGAACAGAGCCTCGGGGTTGCGCAGCCCGATCGGCTCCATCCACGCCGCGCCAATGGGCACCGGATGATGGTGCAGGCAAATCAGATGATGACGTTGAGGTGCTTCGCTCAACGCCTGAGCGAGCAGTTGCAGCTGTTTGTCTTCCAGATAGCCCGGCACGGAGCCCGGAACGGCAGAGTCCAGCATCGTGATACGCCAGTTTCCAACGTCCACGACAGGCTCAAGAAAGTCACTCTGCTGAGCGGCAATTGCCATTTCCCGAAGTTCGTCATGGTTGCCAGGTAGCCAGCGCTTGGGCGCGGACAGGCGCTCACTCGACTGGCGAAACGCCTGATAAGACTCGACGGAGCCGTCCTGAGACAAATCGCCCGTGGCGAGCACCAGGTCGATCGCCGACTGTTCGGCCAGCACCCGATCAACGACGGCACTCAGGCTGTCGCGCGTGGCCATGCCCAAGAGCTTGCCGTCCGCTTCAGCGAACAGGTGGCTATCGGACAGTTGCACCACCAGGACGGAGGACGAATTCAGAGGTGTGCTCGGCAATGGCCATCTCCTTGAGCGGGTATGGCCGGATTATGGTGGCTGGAGCGCCGACGGGCAAATGCCGAAGTGAGGGCTGGCTCTCAGTTATCATGCCCGAGACTTCGCGCATGCCAATAATCGCTTACCCGCCGGAACATTTTGTCGACGTAGTAACCACCAAGGGGAAAACTAATTGCTGCACTTAAAAAAAGCCAAGGCAAGACTTTTTCATAGCTGGTATCAGGAAAAAAGAACATAAGGGGTGTCGGAACAACCAACCCTGCGAACATCCCGCCTACCCCTCCCAATGACCAGCCCCAGGAGACGTAACGCGATAGCCATGCGCCCAAAAGAAAGCCCGTGAGATATACAGCTCCGGTAGCAAGCGCCGGCGCGGGCTGACCAGGTGGAACAAAGAAAATCACGAAGAAAAAATTAACGACCGCTGCTAAAACGATGCCATAGACAATTAACTTTATTAGTTTCATTCCCACCTCGCAGGACAGTTAGTAAAGATGGAGTCATCTGCACCACCCGCAAGCAAAATATCCTCTACATAACTCACGCAATTACTGGGAATAGCAAGCCAATACCAAATATTTACGCTTAACGATTCAATCTTTTTTTGAGCACCCTCGGGATTGGAAATGAAGACCCGGCGCCTGAATATCTCAGTCTTCGCTCCCTCTCTCACATATCTTTGGTAGCCTGCCTCAGTGAGGTGAAATGGCCGATTCCAGCCATATACATGAAAGTAGTGATAGCCAGCTTTTAGCAAAGCGTGGCCACAAAAATTAATCCCATCACCACTCACAACCACCAGCCAAGTGTCATTCCAATCAAACGGAATCGCATCGCAGGAATAAAGATGGGTTCCAAGATAAGCCATAGCACGACCTCAAACAAAAGATCGTGCAAACCTAGCTCCAGTAGCGCTGAAAAATAAAGCGCAAATCCCAGCGCAACGAAACTTTCAGAAACAGCCTACAAGGCTGGAAGACTTGAGCGTTAAGTTAGCTGGAAAAACCCTACAACTTCAGCGCACCGACTCAAACTCATGCCCACACGCCAGGCAGTGACTCAACCACTCCCCCAGGAACAGATTGAGTTGGGCCTTTTCATCGGGCTGATGCATGTCGGCGTTGGGATAAGGATAAATGCCCTGAAAACGCCGCGCGTGTTCGGCGCCGATGACTTCGGCCATGCGCGCGTCGTGATAGACCTGGACTTCCAGCACAGGCACCGGCAGCCAGGGCAGGCTGTGCTCCTGGCGCACTTGTAGCGTGGTGGTGTAAGGACAGTCGAGTATGACCTCGACCGCCAGCACGCCCAGCATCTGATCGCCTTGCGTGACAGCGACCTTGCGTGAGCGCTGTGCATTGCGCATATCGGGTAACAAACGCATCAAGCGCGCGTAGTTCGCCTCGCAGGCTGCTTGCAGCCCGGCGAGGTCGACACGATAGCGCTCGCGCAGAAGATTCACGACCATAGCCCCCTTATCTCGGCGCGATTGAGCGCCAGCCATTGTATTGCGATGATAGTTGCCGCATTGACGATGCGTCCGTCTTTCACAGCCTGCATGGCATCTTCGAAGGACCAGACCGACACACGGATGTCTTCGGCTTCCTCTTCCAGGCCATGCAGCCCCCCTGCGCCTTCACTGTCGCATTTGCCCAGGTAGAGATGAACGAACTCGTTGCTGCCTCCAGGCGAAGGGAAATACTTGGTGATCGGCCAGAGTGCCTCGAAGACAAGCCCAGCTTCCTCCTCTCCCTCACGGTGAGCAACCTGTTCAGGCTCCTCTTTTTTGTCGATCAGGCCTGCAACCATTTCGATCAGCCAGGGGTTGGGGTACTTGCCCACCACGCCTACCCGGAACTGCTCGATCAGCACGACCTGATCGCGCTTGGCATCGTAAGGCAGCACGCAGACAGCGTCGTGTCTGACAAACAGCTCGCGCTTGATTTCCGGGCTCATGCCGCCGTCGAACAGTTCGTGGCGCAGGTGCAGTCGATCCAGCTGGTAGAACCCCTTGAAGCAGGTTTCGCGCTGAGTGATCTCGTGCTTCGTCGGTATCGATTTCGGGGTATCAGTCATACTTCTCTCACTGCTTGAGCACCTGTGTCCTGGCCCCATCCTAACGCGCTGCTGCGCTGGATGCAGCCCTTTGAGTTGGCAAATCCGGCCCTCAGGGTAGACGACGGCAAGCGAAAGGTTCTCTAATCGGCCCAGTGGCGAACTGATTGCGCCACCCGTAGTCGAAGCTGGTTGCCGTTACATCCGAGTGATGGCCCTTTATGCCAATGCCAAGGATCAACATGTCGTTTCTGAAGATCATTTCACTGGCCTGTCTGGCCCTGATACTGGGCGCCTGCCAAAGCCTTTTCCAACCCAATCTGCGCAGTCCGCTGACCGTTCAGCGTGACGCCTCCGAGCTGATCAAGCCCGGCTGCACCACAGACGATTGCCCGCTGGTGAACATCGACACCGTGCATTTCCCGGACGAGCCCAAACTGGATGCAATCGTTCAGCGCACGCTCCTGCAACTGACCCGCAGCGACACCGATGGTCCCGTTCCGCCAACGATCAAGGCGTATCAAGAGCAATTCCTGAGCCGTGCCCCGGCGCGCAACAGCAGTTACCTTCAAGCCAAAGTACGCGAGCAGCATGACGGAATCGTCGTCGTGGAGCTGTCGAGCTACCTGGACACCGGTGGCGCTCACGGCAATCCGGGCCGCGCGTTCATCAACTATTCGCGCCAGCAGCAGCGCGTTCTGACGCTGGCCGATATGCTGGTACCGGGCCAGGAAAGCGCGTTCTGGGAAAAAGCCGAACTGGCGCATCAAGCCTGGCAAGTGAGCACCAAGCTGGACAAGGACGCCGACTTTCAGAAGATGTGGCCATTCAAGCGAACTTCAAACGTCGCCCTGACGTACGGTGCCGTCATCCTGAAATACCCGGTGGACACCATCGCACCTTATTCGATGGGCCACATCGAGCTGAAGATTCCCTATCCACAGCTCAACGGGATCATCAAGCCTGAGCTGTTTCCGGGCCGGAGCTAATGGCTTTACTCAGGATCATCTGCAACACGCCAGCGACGACGAGCGCTGGCAGTGTTGCGCCGATATCCGGATAAAGATTGGCGAGCAGATGGTAGGTGAAAATCCCGCCGAGCCACGCCAGCAAGGTCATCCAGCGCAGACCGGTCGTCGCGGCGCCATGGCTGCGACGGCGCAGGATGAAATGATCCACCAGCACCACGCCGAACAGCGGCGCGAACACCGAGCCGATCAACAACAGGAAGTTCTGGTACTGCGCCAACGGGGCGAAGCACGCAATCACCGTGCAGATGATGCCGATCGCCAGCGCCAGATGTTCAACCTTGGCCTTCAACAGAATCCCGCTTGAAACGGCAGCCGAATGAATGTCGGCGAACGCATTTTCCGATTCGTCCAGCAGGATCAGCAACAGCGGAACGCCCATCCCTGCACCCGCCAGCGCCAGCAATAACGCATTGGCTTCGCCACTGGGTGCGAACGCGAGGGTGTAGGCGACGCCCAACGTCATCAGCCAGAAATTGCCGATGAAGAACCCCAGGACTGTCCCGCCGAATACGCCCGTCGCGCGTTTGCCGAAACGGGAGTAATCGGCAATGAGCGGCAGCCAGGATAGCGGCATCGCAATGGCGATATCGAAGCCAACCGCAAAAGGCAGCGAACCATCGCCGGCCCGGGACCAGAGCGCGGCCAGATCAGCTTTGGCGAATAGATTCCAGGTCAGCCACGCGCACGCCGCGAGCAGCAGCCAGATGCCCCACTTGCGCAAAATCTGCCGCACGAATGTGAGCGGCCCACTGACCGCGAGCAGGGTCGCCAGGCCGCCGAACAGCAGCGTCCACAGCAGCGGACTTGTCCACAGACTGCCTTCGCTGAATGCCCCGGCAGCGAGCAAACTGGCCGCGTCGCGCATCACGATGATCTCGAACGAACCCCAACCGACCAGTTGCAAGAGGTTGAGAATCGCCGGCACGCCCGCGCCTCTGGTGCCGAGGCTGAGCTTGAGCGCGGCCATCGACGACAGGCCGGTGTCGCTGCCGATTACGCCGACAGCCGCGAGCAGCAAGACGCCCACCAGAGTGCCCAGGACGATCGCGAGCATCGAGCCAGACATGCCGAGCCCCGGCGCCAGCAACGCACCGGTTTGCAGCACCATCAGGCCGATGCCGAGGGAGAACCACAGGGAAAACAGATCGCGCCCGCCGAAAACCCGCTTGCTGGCGGGGACGGGAATATCGGGTGAGTAGGTGCTGGGTGTGTTCACGTCGCAATCTCAATTGTTTAGACGACGATCATTCCCACGCTCTGCGTGGGAATGCCGCACGGGGCGCTCAGCGCCCCCTTGACGCAATGCGTCAAGAAGGGCGTTACCACGCGGAGCGTGGGAACGATCAATCAACAGGGGTAAAACCGCGTCAGACCTTTTTGTAAAGCTGACTGCCTTCCTGCCTGAAGCGCTCGGCCTGTTCGCGCATGCCTTCGGCCACGGACAGATCAACCGCCTCAATCTTCTGGTTGGCCGCGTATTCGCGGACTTCCTGGGTGATCTTCATCGAGCAGAATTTCGGCCCGCACATGGAGCAGAAATGCGCGACCTTCGCCGAGTCCTTTGGCAGGGTTTCGTCGTGATAGGAACGGGCCGTATCCGGATCAAGCCCAAGGTTGAACTGGTCCTCCCAACGGAATTCGAAGCGCGCCTTGCTCAACGCGTTGTCGCGAATCTGTGCGCCGGGGTGGCCTTTTGCGAGGTCGGCAGCGTGGGCAGCGATCTTGTAGGTAATGATCCCGGTCTTCACGTCATCCTTGTTTGGCAGACCCAAGTGTTCCTTGGGCGTGACATAGCAGAGCATCGCGCAACCAAACCAACCGATCATGGCGGCGCCGATACCGGACGTGATGTGGTCATAGCCGGGGGCGATGTCGGTGGTCAGCGGGCCGAGGGTGTAGAACGGCGCCTCGTCGCAGCATTCCAGCTGCTTGTCCATGTTCTCTTTGATCAGTTGCATCGGCACATGGCCCGGGCCTTCGATCATGCACTGGACGTCATGCTTCCAGGCAATCTTGGTCAGTTCGCCAAGGGTTTCCAGTTCGCCGAACTGCGCTTCGTCGTTGGCGTCGGCAATCGATCCTGGACGCAGGCCATCGCCCAGCGAGAAGCTGACGTCGTAGGCCTTCATGATTTCGCAGATTTCATCGAAGTGGGTGTAGAGGAAGTTTTCCTTGTGATGCGCCAGACACCACTTGGCCATGATCGACCCGCCACGGCTGACGATCCCGGTGACGCGCTTGGCGGTCAGCGGCACATAGCGCAGCAGCACGCCCGCATGGATGGTGAAGTAGTCGACGCCCTGCTCCGCCTGTTCGATCAGCGTGTCGCGAAACAGCTCCCAGGTCAGGTTTTCAGCGACACCACCGACTTTTTCCAGCGCCTGATAGATCGGCACAGTGCCAATCGGGACCGGCGAGTTGCGAATGATCCACTCGCGGGTTTCGTGGATGTGCTTGCCGGTGGACAGGTCCATCACCGTATCCGAGCCCCAGCGAATGCCCCAGGTCAGTTTCGCCACTTCTTCCTCGATGGACGATCCCAGCGCGCTGTTGCCGATATTGCCGTTGATCTTCACCAGGAAGTTGCGGCCGATGATCATCGGCTCCAGTTCCACATGATTGATGTTGGCGGGGATGATCGCGCGGCCTCGGGCAATCTCCTCGCGCACGAACTCAGGGGTGATTTCTTTCGGGATGCTGGCGCCGAAGCTGTGGCCGGCGTGTTGCTGCTTCAAAAGACCGGCAGCGCGGGCCTCTTGCAGCTTCATGTTTTCGCGGATGGCGACGTATTCCATCTCGGCGGTGATGATGCCCTGACGCGCGTAGTGCATCTGGCTGACGTTGGCCCCGGCCTTGGCGCGGCGCGGGTTGCGCACGTGGGCGAAGCGCAACTTGGTCAGCTCGGCATCGGCCAGGCGCTGTTGACCGAAGTCGGAACTCAGGCCATCGAGGCGTTCAGTGTCGCCGCGGTCATTGATCCACGCCGAGCGCACGTCGCCCAGGCCTTTGCGCACGTCGATGATGACGTTGGGGTCGGTGTACGGGCCCGAGGTGTCGTACACGCAGACTGGCGCGTTGATCTCGCCACCGAAGTCTGTGGGGGTAACGTCCAGGCTGATTTCCCGCATCGGCACACGGATGTCCGGACGCGATCCTTGAACGTAGATTTTCTGCGAACGGGTGAACGGCTGAACCGACCCCGAATCGACCTGGGCGGACTCACTCAGATTGGCGTTTTTTAGTGTTGTACTCATCACGGGCTCTCCAGACATCATCCAGCGGCGGATTGATTTGTCGGAGCGTGAGCCTGATTCGAACGGACGGATGCACCCTGGAATAGACACGGATGCTGAGAATCGAAAGACGAGGACTGTTCAGAATTTGAACAAAGACGACCCCGGACGACACTCAAGAGGACTCGCCGGGAGACGAGAAATCTTGTTCCCTACGCAGGCACTAACCTGATCAGGTTCAACGGGATCCGGATTATCCGATCTCAGCCTCACAGCAAGGCACCCCGACAAGAACGGCGTCAGTCTAGACGTCGCGTGTGGCAAACGCCAAGCGCGGAATTCAAACGCTTGTTAAATGGCTGTTTTGCCGGATTGTTGTCGACATCGTCCGGAACTACACTCGCTACGCGACGCCAAAGCCATCGGACCAAGATTTGGCGACAACAACTACTAGGGAATGTCTATGCTGCGCAAACTTTCACTGGCCATTGCCGTGTCGTGTGCTTCGAGTGCGATGGCCGGGGCAGCTGACTTGCCACTGCCGACCAAGACCGGTCTGGTGAGCGTTTATCAGGAAGCGGTCAACAACAACGCCGACCTGGCGGCCGCGCGCGCCAACTACGACGCGCAGAAAGAGATCGTGCCTCAGGCTCGCGCAGGCCTGCTGCCGAACATCTCGGGCGGCGCCGACATCAACGACACCCGAACCAAGATCGACGAACCCTCTGCCGTGATCAACCGCAGCGGCACGGTCTACCGCGCGACGCTGAGTCAGCCGATCTTTCGCGCCGATCGCTGGTTTCAACTCAAGGCTGCGAAGAACGTCAATGAGCAGGCAATTCTCCAACTGTCCGCAACCGAGCAGAACCTGATCCTGCAAAGCGCCGAAGATTATTTCGCAGTGCTGCGCGCCCAGGACAATCTGGCCTCGACCAAAGCTGAGGAAGCCGCGTTCAAGCGTCAGCTCGATCAGGCCAACGAGCGGTTCGATGTCGGGCTTTCGGACAAGACCGATGTGCTTCAGGCGCAAGCCAGTTATGACACGGCGCGCGCAGCACGCATCGTTGCCAAGCGTCAGGTGGATGATGCGTTTCAGGCGCTGATTACCCTGACCAACCGGGACTACAACTCGATCGAAGGCATCGTTCACACATTGCCGGTGCTGGCGCCGACGCCTAACGACGCCAAATCGTGGGTCGATACAGCGACCCAGCAGAACCTCAACCTGCTGGCCAGCAATTACGCTGTCAGCGCTGCGGAAGAAACTCTGCGCCAGCGCAAGGCCGGTCATGCGCCGACAGTCGATGCCGTGGCGCAGTACGAAAAAGGCGACAACGACCCGCTGGGCTTCACCAACCCCAACTACACTGGGCAAAGTTTTCATGGCAGCGTCGAGCAGCGCACCATCGGCCTGCAGGTGAACATTCCGATCTACAGCGGCGGCCTGACCAGCTCGCAAGTCCGCGAAGCCTATGCCCGCCTCGGCCAGACCGAGCAGCAACGCGAAGGACTGCGCCGCCAGGTGGTGGAAGACACCCGCAACCTGCACCGCGCGGTGAACACCGACGTGGAGCAGGTGCAGGCGCGCAAGCAGTCGATCATTTCCAACCAGAGCGCGCTGGAGGCCACGGAAATCGGCTATCAGGTCGGCACACGCAACATCGTTGACGTGCTGGATGCGCAGCGTCAGCTCTACGCCTCGGTGCGCGACTACAACAACACGCGCTATGACTACATCCTCGACAATCTGCGCCTGAAACAGGCCGCTGGCACCTTGAGCCCAGGCGACTTGCAGGATCTGTCGCGCTTCCTGAAACCGGACTACAACCCGGACAAAGACTTCCTCCCGCCTGATCTGGCGAAAGAAGCCGCGAAGAATTTCGAAAGGCCGACCGAGCGATAATCCGACGTCAGACCCGCAGGATCGAGGGTCTGGCGCTGGATGAGCTGCGGTGGATCGTCAGCCTTCGCGAGCAAGCTCGCTCCTACAGGTTTTGTGTCGTGGCTCGATACCAGTCAGCGACGCATTCCCCTTGTAGGAGCGCGCTTGCCCGCGAGTGCTGCGCAGCCGATCGTCCGAGTGCGGCCCAGAGCAAGCTCGCTGCTACAGGACGTGCGTCCGAGCCACGGCCTGGCGACCCCGCCTAACCTGTGGGAGTGAGCTTGCTCACGAACAGGCTGGTGCATCCGGCGGGAATGCAGCGTCAGGGCCCGGTTGCCGCGGATTCAGTGCAGCAAGCGGCCGATACCGTTCAGCAATTTCTGCAGCGCGCCCTGATTGGCTTTCATCACCGCCAGCCCTGCATCGGCCATGGCCTTCGCGGCTTCGGGGTGTTCGATCAGTCGCCTGACCGATGCAGCCAAGGCTGCCGAGTCGCTTGCCTCCTCCAACGCTCCCGCACCGCGCAGCATCGCGGCAATTTCGAGGAAGTTAAACAGGTGCGGACCGCTCAACACCGGTTTATCCAACGCCGCTGGCTCAAGCAGGTTATGCCCGCCATTGGGCACCAGACTCCCGCCGACGAACGCGATGTTCGCCAACGCATAGAGAAACAGCAGTTCGCCCATGGTATCGCCGACGAGCACCGACGTTGCCTGCGTAACGGGATCGCCCGTGGAGCGTCGAACGCTGGAAAAACCTTGCTGGCGAGTGAGTTCGAACACGCTGCCGAAACGTTCGGGATGACGCGGCACCACGATGAGCAAGGCGTCGGGGTGCGATTGCAGCACGTCGCGATGGGCGGACAAAACCACTTCATCCTCGCCGGCATGGGTGCTGGCTGCGATCCATACCGGGCGCTGAACAAGTCCCCAAGCCTCGCGCTGCTGCTCCGCGCGCGCCAGCAATTGGGGGTCAATCGTCAGATCGAACTTGATCGACCCGGTGACGACCACCGATTCCGCACGCGCGCCCAGATCGAGAAAGCGCTGAGCCTCGACCTGCGTCTGTGAGGCAATCAGGCTCATCTCGGCGAGCATCGGCCGCGTAAGCCTGGCGAACCGTGCATACCCCCGCGCCGAACGCTCTGACAACCGGGCGTTGGCGAGGACCGTTGGTATTCCCCGCTTCGCGCACTGATGGATGTGATTGGGCCAAAGCTCGGTTTCCATGATGACACCGATCTTCGGCTGAACATGATCAAGAAACCGCGAGGCCGCCCACGGAAAGTCGTAAGGCAGGTAGCAATGCTGCACGCGCGGCTCGTTGGCGAACATCGACTGAATGCGTTCGGAGCCGGTCGGCGTCATGCAGGTGATGGTCACCGGAAGCTGCGGATATCGCGTCAGCAGCGCTCGAATCATGGGCGCTGCAGCGATGCTCTCGCCCACCGACACGGCATGAACCCAGATACCGCCACGCTGCATGGCAGGCAGCCCAAAGGCGAAGCGCTCACCGATTCGTTGCGCGTACGCAGGCGCCTTGCGGGCACGAAGCCAGAGGCGCAGTGCAATAAAAGGCAGTCCAAGATGAAACAGGAAGGTGTAGAGAGTTCTATTCATGGGCGCGGAGTTTATCAGCCAATGGCCTTCAAATGATGAGTGAAACATTCGGCGAGCCAGCGCGCGGCAGGCCCGAGTGGCTCATCGCGTCGCCAGACCATTTCCACCACCAGCGCCGGCGGCGTCCATTCGCTGCTCAGCTCGATCATCTGATTTTGATAGGTCGGGTATTGCACCACGTGACGCGGCAGCCAGGCCCAACCCAGTCCTCTCATCAGCAGTTCTGCCATGGCGTAGAAACTGTCGGCACGCCATACCTGAGGGCTCAGTTGCTCACCGCCGGGGTAACCGCTCTGCTGCGGCGTAATGAGCAGCTGTCGATGCCGCGCCAACTGCTGGCGCGTGACAAGCGGCTGATCCGCCAACGGGTGACTGGTTGCACAGACCGTCACCATTTCAACGCTGCCCAGCGCTCGCCGCTCCAGGGCTTGAGGCATCTGTTCATGATGGAACAGCAGACCGAGATCGGCGCGACGCTCCAGCAGTTTGCGGGCAACGTCGCCCTGAGCGCCGCTGGCCAGTTGCACCTCGACACTCGGAAACCGATCGTCCAGCGCCTCAAGGCTGTCCAGCACCGGCTGATAAGGCATGGCTTCGTCGAGCGCCAGACGCAGGCGCGCCTCCTGCCCCCGCATCAGCGCCAGCGCCCGGCCATCCAGTCGTTCGCACTGACGCAGCAGCTCCCGAGCTTCTTCCAGCAACGCACTGCCCGCTTCGGTGAGACGCGGCTGCCGACCACTGCTGCGGTCGAACAGACTCACCCCCAAGTCGGATTCGAGCATCGCGATCGCGCTGCTGACCGCCGACTGCGCGCGTTTCGAAGCGCGCGCCACGGCAGAAAACGAGCGCTGCTCAGCGACGCTGACGAATAACTGGATTTGCTCGAGACTCCATTGCATCAGCCACAACCTATCAGCCAGTCAGATAGGTAATGACTTTACCGCATCTGAGCAACGCCTAGAATGGGCACAAGAATCAAGAACGCTTGTCACTGAGAGTCTCGCCATGCCTGCTTACTACCTGCTCGCCATCGCCATCTGCGCTGAAGTCATCGGTACCGTCTCGATGAAGGCGGTCAAAGGCTTCAGCACCCCGCTGCCGTTGCTGCTCGTCATCGTTGGCTACGCCGTCGCCTTCTGGATGCTGACCCTGGTCGTGCGCACCATTCCGGTGGGCGTTGCCTACGCGGTATGGGCAGGCATGGGCATCGTCATGGTGAGCATTGCAGCGCTGTTCATTTACGGACAGAAACTGGATCTGCCCGCCATCGCCGGCATGGGCCTGATCGTCGCGGGCGTGGTGGTCATCCAGCTGTTCTCGAAAACGGCGGGTCATTAAAGGGGTCATTGAAAAGCGGCTTCCCCTATAATGGCCGCTTCGATTCGCCATTCGAGGTGCGCATGTCATCCGCTATTTCCACTGACGTCCTGATTGTCGGCGCTGGCGTTGCCGGGCTCTGGCTCAACGCACGTCTGCGCCGACAGGGCTTTTCGACAGTCGTGGTGGAAAACGCCGGCCTTGGCGGCGGGCAGACGTTCAAGTCTCAGGGGATCATTCACGGTGGCGCTAAGTACGCTTTGCACGGCGCACTGTCCGGCGCCTCGGAAGCCATTGCCGACATGCCTCGGCGCTGGCGTGAGGCGCTCGCTGGCAAGGGCGAACTGAATCTGTCCGGCGTACGCCTGCTGTCTGAAGCACATTATTTGTGGTCGCCAGGCACCATCGCAGGCAATCTCACCAGTTTTTTCGCGAGCAAAGCCGTGCGCGGCCGAGTCGACCAGGTCAAGGGCTCGGAGCTGCCGCCAGCGCTGCAGAACCCCCGTTTCAAGGGCAAGGTTTATCGCCTGGCCGAGTTGGTCATCGACGTCCCGAGCCTCGTTGAGAACCTGGCCCAGCTTGCCGGCGACAGCCTGCTGGCCGGAGCCCTCATCGAACCTTTGCGTCACGAAGGCGAGCTGGTGGGCTTGCGTGTAGACGGTCGCGATATTCACGCCCAGCGCATCGTCCTCAGCGCGGGCGGTGGCAATGCCGAGCTGCTCAGCACCCTCGGTGTCAGCCATCCAGCCATGCAGCGTCGTCCGCTGCACATGGTGCTGGTCAAGGGTCCGACGCTCAAGCCGCTGTATGCGCATTGCCTGGGCGGCGGGCCGAAGCCGCGCATTACCGTGACCACTCACCCCGCAGCGGACGGCCAATGGGTGTGGTATCTGGGCGGCGATATTGCCGAGGCCGAAGGTGTCGCCCGCGACCCGGCGGAGCAGATCGCCGCTGCGAAAAAAGAACTCTCACAGCTGCTGCCATGGGTCGATCTCAGTCAGGCGCAATTCGCCACGCTGCGGGTCGACCGCGCAGAACCTCAGCAGACCGGCCTCGTGCGCCCGGACAACGCTTTCCTCGACGTGCAAGGTCGGCTGATGGTCGGCTGGCCCACCAAGCTGGCGCTGGCGCCGGACTTCGCCGACCGCGTGCTGGCGTCACTGTCCCGTGACGCCATTCACCCGATCCCGCAACCCACGCACAGCGACTTCCCCAAGCCGCCGCTCGCCACTCCTGTCTGGGATCTGCTGCTGCCATGAAAACCCTGCACGACTTGCATCGCCCACTGGGCAATCTCGGCATCAATGTGTCACCGATCGGCCTGGGCACGGTCAAGCTGGGCCGTGATCAAGGTGTGAAATACCCTAACGGCTTCACGATCCCCGATGATCACGAGGCGCAGATGCTGCTCAAGCTGACGCGGGATCTGGGTATCAACCTGATCGACACCGCCCCTGCCTATGGACGCAGCGAGGAACGGCTTGGCCCTTTGTTGCGCGGGCAGCGCCAGGATTGGGTGATCGTGAGCAAGGTGGGCGAAGAGTTCGAAGCAGGTCAATCCAGCCACGACTTCAGCGCAGCCCACACGCGGCTGTCGGTGGAGCGCAGCCTCAAGCGGCTGGAAACCGACTTCATCGATCTGGTGCTGGTGCACTCGGACGGCAGCGACCTGCACGTACTCACTGAGTGCGAGGTTTACCAGACGCTGGCCGACCTCAAGCGCGAAGGCAAGATTCGAGGCTTCGGGTTTTCCGGCAAAACCGTCGAGGGCGGGTTGCGAGCGTTGCAGGACGGCGATTGCGCAATGGTCACTTACAACCTCAACGAGCAAGGCGAAAAGCCGGTCCTCGACTACGCTGCTGCTCACGGCAAAGCGATACTGATAAAAAAAGCGCTGGCGAGCGGGCACGTTTGCCTGAGTCCCGGTGTCGATCCTGTGCAAGCCAGTTTCGAGCTGCTGTTTGGGCATCCCGGCGTCACTGGTGCTATCGTCGGGACGATCAATCCGCTGCACCTGGCCCATAACGTGGCAACCGCCGCTGCCGTGATTCGTCGCCAAGCCTGACTCGGGCGGCCGACCCCAACGCAAGAAGGAGCCGATATGCCGCGAACGTTGATTCGGAAAAACCCCAGCAACTTCAAGACCCTGCCGTTGTTTGTCGAAGCCACTCCCGAAAGCCTCAGCTACCAGAGCGTCGGGATGCCGCTGAATTTCGCCCAAACCCTCTCGCGCCGCCGCAAGATCGAAGTTGAGAACAGCGAGCGCTTTTCCACTGAGCTCGCCAACCTCGGCGTCTCGGTGCGCCTGACGCTCAACTGGCAGAACCGTGATTACTGGGTGCTCGTACGCCAGCGTCGGCAGGATCGCGGCGATGTGGTGTTGAAGCTGATTTCCGGATATGTCCCTGCGCACGAGCTGAACCTGCCGCTGCACACGGCCATTCAGGAAGTGGCCGAAGAATGCCTGATCGAGACGCCGCAAGGCTGGCTGGGCGGCCGCTTCAACGACACCTGGCTGCCGGCGCCCTACGCCGCAGCTCTGCATTATCGTGAAGCCATGCCGTTTCGCCTGAGCCCGCTTTCGGGCGCCGCTCGCCCGGTACGCTGCGGCAGCATGACCCTGATCGAACGCCCCCGCGCGTATGTGCACCTGCCTACTGCCTCACTGCAACTGATCTACGACATGCGCCTGGAAGTGCCGAAAGAAGCGCGGCCGCTCAGTCTTTTTCACGTCGATGAGAGCCTTGAGAACGACCAGCTGGTTGCGCGACTCAATCGCAGCAAACCCGACCTGTACTTGATGCCGCTGGAAAACGGCGCGCCGCTGCCTCAGCTGTTCACCCTGAAAAACGACAAGCTTTCACCGGCCGGAACCCGAGGCCTTTATCTGGCAGAAAGCTTTGCCGCGCAGGATGGCTGGGTGGTGCGCGACGAACGCATTCGCTGGAAAGACTGGATCGTCCAGCAAGGGCTGGCGCCCGGCAAGAAAACCCGCTCGCCCATGAAGCGGCTGCGAGTCAAAGCGCGCCAGCTTGTCAGGAAGATCCGCGAGCTGAAGGGTTAACGCGGGGCGTTTACTGCTCTGGCAAGTCTCGGAGCCGTCGATCCAGAAACGTGCGCACGCGCGCGAAGGCGTGGAAGTAGCGATTCTCGCGCTTGCCCATGCCACGTTTCGGCGAGAAGGACTCGTCCGCATACGCGCCGGTGATGCGAACGCGTGAAGCAGTGGTGTCCATCAGGCACACCTTGGCGCCGGCTTGCTGAAGGACGAATTTGAGCAGCCGCTCGGAGTGCAGCTTCCTTCCCGTGGCCTCGCAGAACGCGAATATCCGCTCGATGCGGTTGCCGTAGGCTGTGTAGACATCCCGTCCACAAATCGCGAAACGGTCATTCAGGCCGCCCCACCATTGCCAGTCCGGAATGTAGACATTCATGCGACGTGCCAGCGGGCGCTTGAATACATATGCCGGCAGCGGCTTGTGGTAGAAATTATCCGGGCGGGCAAACACCACGAAGTCTGGCTCGAACGTCTCGACCATCGCTGTCACTTCGCGCAGGGAGTTAAGCTGATAGATCAGATTGCGTAACGAAACGTGCTCATCACCCCACGTGTCGCCCTGCTCTTTTACGCGCTCGAAATCCCAGCGGTCCAGCACACCGTCCGTGAAGTCAAGCCGACCAGACATGCCCTGAAAAACGGCATAGTTGTCAGCATCAAGCGCAGCCGCTTCACCTGAGCGCGGGTTATGAACTTCGTCGATTTTATAAAGATGATAGAAACAGCGAACCTCAGCAGTCGAGGGCAACTGCGCGAGGATGTTTTCTTCAATGGACGGGAAGCAGATCTCGGAATTACGAGGAATCCCGAAGAACGCGACTGCGATTTTCAACACGTCATTTCACTCCGCCAACCCATCCATGTTCCACACTCAACGCTTTCATATGTAAACGTGAGCCACTCATTTGAGGCGCAGGATTTTCTGCCACCAGGCGCGCGGTTGCAACGCGATACGGACCACGTCCGACTGCATCAGCCACTCGCGCTCATATTCCCAGGCGTGGCCACTCCAGAGTTTTCCCGCTTCATTGGAAAAACCCAAGGTCAATAACTCAAATGAATAGCCGTGGTGCCGACGCAGCCAGTCCAGTAGCACCAATACGTTGAAGCCAGTGGACGGGCCGACATAGCGCTTGCCTCCCGGACGTTCGACCGGGTAGTTCCAGAGCGCGGGCAGTGGGATGCGATCGTGGTACAGCGCGACCTCGGGCAGCGGGCTGATGTCGCCGGTGCAACCTACCAACAGGGTGAAACAGCGGGCCTGTGGGTGCTGCATCAGCCGATTGATCTCAGGCCGGGCGGGGAGGCCAAAAAAATACCGGTCCGGGCCGTTGAAGCCATGCACGAACAGGTTGACCGTCGTGGGGGTCAGCAAGTCGGCCTTGATGCATTGATTGAACGTCACGACGGTGTCGTTGGCGTCAAGGCCGAGCGCTTGAACGTCCGCCTGACGGATGGCCGGATTATTGGCGACGAGAATCACGCGAGCGCTGCGACGCAGACTCTCTTGCAGCCGTGGAGGCAGGATACCCAGCACGTCCTGATGTCCGCCTGGAAGTTTCTCCAGATTCAGCGAGTCCCCATCAAGCGAGTCCTGAGCCGGGTTTTGTTGCTCCACCATTCAGCCTGCCACCTTCATCCCGTAACGCAGTTTTGCCCAGAGACGGGCGATCATACCGGGCGGCGTCCAGGGGCGCATGTCGGCCTGTATCGCTGCGGCCAGATCACGGCCCACGCGTGTGAATGAATAGCGGGTTTGCGCAAACGCCTGGCCGTTGCGGGCAATGGATTCGGCGAGTTCAGGGTTGTCTTGCAGCCACTTGAGCTTGTCCAGCGCTTCACTTTCCGAGCGATACAGCACAACGTTATGCATGTCCCGGAAGCCGAGCAGTTCGTCTTCCTCGCCCTGACTCCACGCCAGCAGCACGCAGCCGCAGGCCATGGCCTCGAAGTTCTTGATCATGAACTCGCCCATGCCGATGTCAGCGCTCACGAAGATACGAATGCGGTTGAGCATGTGCAGATAGTCTTCGCCGGATTCAGTGCGCGTTACCAGCATGCCGGTCTGGGCGGCCATGTGTTCGAGAAAGGCTTTGCGGCGGCCGTATTCAGTGCTTTTCAGACTGCCCAGGAAGCCAAGCGGTATGTCTCGTTCAGTCTCGGTATTGCACAGCATCGCGTCGTCGTACCCTTTGGAGACGAACACCGCATCGATGCCTTCATCGCGAAAGCGACGGGCCACGACGCTGCCCGAGACGATCACGCGAGACCATGGCAGCCGACTGTAGAGCAACGAATACCGGCCGCGGTATTTACTCTCGGGCATGTAATTCTGATAGGCATCGTGTTCAAGGAACACCAGACCGGGCACGCATTTGAGCACCGGCACCTGCGGGGCGAGACGTTTCAGTCTGGAGAAAATCACCACGCGATCGAAGCGTTGGTAATCGACCGACGCCAGAAACGTCCCCAACTTCAGCTGCTGAGCCTTGCTGAGGCGATAGATGATGCACTCGTCACAATGGTGCTGCACGATCTCGTACAGGCGGTCCAGTATCACGCGCTGCTCATCCATCACCACCAGCATGACTCTCATCGAACTGCCTTACCTTAAAATTACGCCAAAAGGTGCAGTAAAGCCGAAGTCAGCGGCTCCGGATTTTCTCCACGATCGCTGTCGTCGAACTGTTCTCCACCAACCCAAGCACTTTGACCGTTCCGCCATAGGCAGTGACGATGTCAGCGCCCACGACCTGATCGACCGAGTAATCCCCTCCTTTGACCAGCACGTCCGGGCGGACATGGGTCAGCAGATTCTCGGGAGTGCCTTCTGAAAAGCTGACCACCCAATCCACTGCGCCAAGGCCTGCAAGCACCGCCATGCGACGATCGACGCTGTTGATCGGCCGACCCGGTCCTTTCAGGCGACTGACCGAGGCGTCGTCATTCACTGCGACGATCAGCCGGTCTCCCTGCGCCCTCGCCTGCTCCAGATAAGCCACATGGCCTGCGTGGAGAATGTCGAAGCAACCGTTGGTGAAAACGATCTTTTCGCCATGGGCGCGGGCGTCATCGGTCGCGAGCAGCAACTGGTCAAGCGTCAGCACGCCGCGCTCGGAACCCTCCGCCCGCTGGATCGCGCGGCGAAGCTCTGGCGCGCTGATGGCGGCCGTGCCCAGTTTGCCTACGACGATACCGGCTGCCAGATTCGCCAATGCGACGGCATGCGGCAGGTCTTCTCCTGCCGCAATGGCGGCTGCCAATGTGGAAATCACGGTGTCACCCGCGCCAGTCACATCGAAAACCTCGCGTGCGCGGGCAGGCAGATGAAGAGCCGAATGGTCTGGACGCAACAAGGTCATGCCGTGTTCGCCACGGGTGACCAGCAATGCCCCCAGCTCCAAATCAGCCATCAGACGGGCACCTCTGGCCACAAGTTCCGCTTCGTCGGAACAATGTCCAACGATAGCTTCGAACTCGCTAAGGTTAGGTGTGATCAGCGTGGCGCCACGATAGATCGTGAAATCCTTGCCTTTGGGGTCAGCCAGCACGGGAATGCCGCGCTCGCGGGCGGCCTGAATCAGCGCTTGATGGTTTTTCAGGGCGCCTTTGCCGTAGTCGGACAGCACCATGACTCTCACGCCGTCGAGCAACGCGTCGACTTCCTGGCTGAGTGCGACAGGGTCGGTGGTGAACGACTCTTCGAAATCGATCCGCAGCAGTTGCTGATGGCGGCTCATGACGCGCAGCTTGACGATGGTGGGCTGGTGCGCGATGCGCTGGAAGCAGGCATTCACGCCAGCGGCCTTCAGGCTGTCGGCGAGGCTGACGGCCGCTTCGTCCTCACCGGTCACACCGACCAGCGAAGCCTTGGCACCAAGCGCTGCAATGTTCAGCGCAACGTTGGCTGCGCCACCCGGACGGTCTTCGATCTGATCGACCTTGACCACGGGAACAGGCGCTTCAGGGGAAATTCTCGACGTTCCGCCATGCCAATAGCGGTCGAGCATGACGTCGCCGACTACCAACACTGGTGCCTGATCAAAACGCGGCATGGACAACTTCATCGAACAACCCGTAGCTGAAATGGACAAGGGCGGAATCTTAGCACAGCCTGTATCGGACGGCGCTCAGCTCCCGGGAATTGCCCTGTGTGACCCGTTTCAGTCGGCGAAAGGCCGCACCATGAACACCTCATGGCGACGCACGGCCTTGCGGAAGAACTCGTCCTCCCCCGTCGCAGGCCATTGGCGGCCGACCAGCACGCGCTGGATCCAGCGCCGCACCAGCCGCTTGAACGGCGGACGCCCCTGCAGATCGTGCTGCATGGCCAGCGCCATTGCTTTGTCCATCTGCGTCGACGCGTCCAGCGACGGGCTCCAGAGGCTGTCGCTCGAAGTCTGGTAGACAAACGGCGGCAACGCTACGCCGCTGCCTGCCCGGCCCATCGGCCAGCGGTCGTTGTCGTGGAGGTGATTGGCGTAAAGCAGCGCGACCGACGGTTTCCAGGTGCTCTGCGCAACGGCCTGATACAGCGCCTGCGTCGTCGCGACGTGGTCGGCATGGGGGTCGAGCTCTGGGTGCGGCATCACAATCACCTCTGGCTCGAAACGCTGGAGCAGCGCCACCAGATCGGCCACCAGATTGTCCCAGCAAGGTTTTCCATCCGCGTCGCCCGGCAGCGCGAACGGATTATGGCGGCGCGCCGTGCGGATATCGCTCTCCTGCGACTCTCGCGAACCGAAGGATTGTGTGGGCGCCTCGCGCATCGCGGGCAATTGCAGACAGTAGTAGCCCAGTTGCACGCAGCGGTCCTGCGCGACGCCACCCCACAGCGGAACCGCCAGGCTGTCCCAGGTCCGCAGACGTCCCTTCAACCGGGCCGCTTCAGCCGGGTTCAGGCCCAACCGCTGATAGCCCTCGGCCTCGATCTCGCCTTGCGTCAGGGTCACGATGGTCGGGTCGACCGCCTTGCTGTACAGCCCGAATGCCGCCAGCTCGGCGTCATCGGCATGAGGCGCCAGCACCATGACGCGCTTGTCGGCGTAATCCGGGTGGCTGAGGACGTAGAGTGTCGTCGGGGTCGAGACGCGGCAGTGATGCCCTTCAAGCCGCAAACCGTCAGCCATCAGCGCCGCGTGCTGCCCTGAAAGATTCAGATAGCGCTTGCCACGCGCCCCCCGCTCGAACTCCTGTCGGTCGTCGCCGATGCTGACATACGGATCGACCCAGCGCCCAAGCCACGTGCTTCGCAGCTCAAGCTCGAGCACCAGCGTCTGCCCCGCGTCCACGGACGAGTCGAGGCGCAAGGTGCCGTTGACCAGGCTGACAGGGCGAACGTCGGCATCAGCAGGAAACGTATAGAGGTAGTCGCTCGCCGGCGAATAGAAAAGGTGATCCGAGAACCACGCCTCGTGCGCGACCCAGCAGACAACCAGCAGGATCGGAACCCACCACCAGGCGATGAACAGGCCGGCCGCGACGAGGGCTGCCAGGATGAACAGCATCGCCACACGCTTGGCGCGTCGATGCTTTTTGAGAAGTGCTTGCTTATGCCCGCTCATGTGAGATCAGACCTTGTAGACCGGCACCGTCCGGCACCAACGATCTTTATATTCGCGATCGGAACGCCCGAAAGAATAGCGCAGCGGTTTGTCGAGCGATCGGGCGTCGGACCAGGCGTTTTGCGTGTTGACGTAACTCAGCACGCTGCCAGGACTCAATGCCTGCTGTTGAGGATCGACGCCGCCGTTGACGTATTCGACCGACACCCAGTTGGGCGACTCGACGCGATACAGCACCTGAATCGCGATCGCTTGCTCGTCGAGCATGATCACCGAGCCTGTCATGAACTCACGCATCAGGGTGAACACATCGCCCAGATGCGCTTTGCCGGGCACTTCGAAGTTCCAACGAGCCTGAAACAGCCGCTCGTACATTGCCGCAAGCTCGGCAGGCGTGAAATCCAGCACGGGACGCAATACAGCACCCGCTTCTTCGAGCAAACGCTGCTCGCGACGCTGGTTGTAACGAAATTTCTTCGAGTAATCCTCAGGCTCGCGCGCAAGGGCCAGGCTCTCGGCCTGCGGCTTGAGCGATGTGACCAAGGGCAGATTCAGCTCCGAGACGTAGCTCATGCGCTGGCGCACTGGTACACGAACGTCCTGTGCAACGGGGAGGATGACTTCGGCGTTGCCGAGGTCGAAAAATCCTCGCTTGCCCTGCTGCTTGAGCACCTTTCTGGACAACGCCAGATCTCGCCCCCAGCAAGCGACCGCAGCAACGATGTCGCCATCAGCCTGCCAGCCCAGGTACCTGACAGGTATGCCAACCAGTCCTGCGAGACGTTCGATCACCCGAGGATGGGTCGCCACGCTGCCGCCAAACCGGCTCCATGCCTGCTCGTAAGCAGCTGCATCGATAACCGTCCAGCCTCGTTCACGCCAGAATCGCAACGCATTCAACATGCATCGATTACCTGACCGGCGTTGCTGGCGGGCTCATCTTCGAACTGTTTGGCGTGCAGACGCGTGTAATAACCGTTTTGAGCCAGCAGAGAGGCGTGCGTCCCGCGCTCAACGATACGGCCCTCATCCATGACGAGGATCAGATCGGCCTTCTCGATGGTGGTCAGACGGTGAGCAATCACCAGCGTGGTCCGCCCCTTCATGACCTTATCCAGCGCGTGCTGGATGTGGCGCTCGGACTCGGTGTCCAGCGCCGAGGTGGCTTCGTCGAGGATCAACAGCGGTGCGTTCTTGAGCAGCGCGCGGGCAATTGCCAGGCGCTGACGCTGACCACCGGACAGCAAGACGCCGTTCTCACCCACCAGCGTCTGATACTTCTGCGGCAGCTTGTCGATGAACTCATCGGCAAAAGCGTCCGCCGACACCTGCTGAATGTCCTCCAGCGGCGCCCCTGCCAGATCACCGTACGCGATGTTGTTGGCAATTGTGTCGTTGAACAGCGTGACGTGCTGCGTCACCAGCGCGATATGCCGGCGCAGGTTGCGCAGCGTGTAGTCTTCGATCGCAGTCTCATCGAGCAGAATCTGGCCTTGACTGTGATCGTAGAAGCGCGGGATCAGACCGGCCAGCGTGGATTTACCGCTGCCTGAACGACCGACCAGCGCCACCATCTGACCTGCTTCGGCGACGAAACTGACGTCATCCAGGACGCGCTTTTCCGTGCCCGGGTAGGTGAACGACAGGTTCTTGACCTCCAGCCGGCCGCTGACCTGTTCACGTTCAACGGTGCCGCTGTCGTGTTCAGGCGTTTCGTCGAGCTGTTCGAAAATGCTTTCGGCCCCGGCAACGCCCTTCTGAATGGTCGAACTGACCTCGGACAACTGCCGGATTGGCTTGGGCAGCAAACCGGCCATGGTGATGTAGGCCACCAGATCGCCCGCTGAAGAATCTCCGCGCAGATAAAGCACCAGAAACATCACGATGGCCATGCCGGTGTACGTCACCAACTGCAACATCGGGGTGTAGACCGCGCCCGTCTTGGTCATCGTCAACTGTTTTTTGGTGTTGCTGCGGCTCGCCTTTTCAAAGCGGCCTTTTTCGTAATCTTCCCCGCCGAAACTGCGCACGACGCGATAGCCGTGGATGGTCTCGGACGCCACGTGGGTGACGTCGCCCATCGCGACCTGAATCTTCTTGCTCTGTTTGCGGAATTTGCGGCTGGTGCTGTTCACCATCACTGCGATGAGCGGCAGGATGGCCAGCATGACCAGGGTCAGCTCCCAGTTCATCCACAGCAACGCGCCGAACAGGAAAATGACCGTCATGCCTTCGCGGATGACGACCTTGATGGCGTCGGTCGCGGCCCCCGTCACCATGGTGACGTTGAACGTAATACGGGAAATCAGGTGCCCGGAGTTGTGGTTGTCGAAATACCGGTTCGGCAACGTCAGCAACTTGTTGAACAGCACCAGACGCAGATCGTGCACCAGCCCCAGTGAGACTTGTGCCAGGAAGTAGTTGCCCAGATAGGAACCTGCGCCCTGCCAGATGGCGATCAGTACGATCATCAAGGGCACGGCCTGCAACAGTTGAAGGTCGCCCAGGTAGGGCACGCCGGGAAACAGTCGCGCCTCTGGATTGGCCAGACCGTCGACGAAATACTTGAGGATGTAAGCGAGCATCGGCTGGGTCGATGCGAAGATCAGGAAGCCCACGATACTCAGAACGAACAGGCCGATATACGGCCTGACGTACGTCAGCAACCGGAAATAGATGGCCAGAGTGGATTTGCCGCGAGGTTCAGGACTGCTCATGGGGATCCGCGTAAAAAAATGAGTCGGCTATCTTAACACAGCTCTCCGAATGGCGAGCCGGGGAGCCAAGCCCGCCCGAGTCGGGTAAGATGGCGAATTTTTCAGGTAGTAGAACTGATGCACTCGATGAAACACAGCGACTATCTGGCCTTGCGAGAAAACGCGACAGTGCTGGAAGCCGATGGGTCGGGAGACAAGGTGCTGCTGCTCGCCAATGGTGACATCCTCAAGCTGTTCCGTCGCAAGCGCCTGCTGAGCTCGGCACTGCTGTTCCCTTATGCCAAGCGCTTTGCCGACAACATTGCCGCCCTTGAACAACGGCAGATTCGCTGCCCGTACATGGTCGACACCTATCGCATCGGCAGCATCAAAAGAGATGCCGTGCGGTATGAACCACTGGCCGGAATCACCCTGCGGCAGGCCATCAAGCAGAATAACGAAGGCAATGGCTTGCGCGCCAAGCTGGGCACCTTCATCGCCCGGCTGCATGATCAGGGCGTCTATTTCCGCTCCCTGCATCTGGGCAACGTCATTCTCACGCCCGATAACGCGCTGGGCCTGATCGACATCTCGGACATGCGCTGCCAGAGCCCGTCGCTGAGCCGCAGCAAACGGCTGCGCAACTTTCAGCACCTGCTTCGTTACAAGGAAGATCGCGCCTGGTTGTTGGGCGAGGATGCCGGCGCGACATTCCTGAACGCTTACATCCAGAGCCTTGAGGCCCCGATCCGGAGCCCGCGCTTCGTCTCAGACCTTCAGGCCATGCTCGGCTGACACGACGTCAGCCGCGTGGCAGCAGCTCATCAAGCTGCTCGGCGGTCAGTTTCGGCACGACGCTATGGGGCAAGCGGCTTTCCAGCGACAGGTTGAAAACCTGCAAGCCGGTGCGCGGCACAATCCTTTTCGCCATCAACTCGAAGCTGGGCAAGATGTACTGCTCGAAATCCTCATCCAGGCTGCTCGGCAGCGCCGCCTGACCCTGCTCGTAGAACCGCCCGCCCTGCTGACGCAAATCCACGCCGATCAGAAACGCCTGGCGAAACCCCAGGTGGCAAGACAACTGAAGCCCTGCAAAAGGGATGGTCCGGCTGCCGAAATAGCCCCGCGCCAGATTCAGGCTGAACCCGATCCGGTTGGGCTTGCGCCGCAACAGCGAGAAGTTCGAGATCAGTTCAGGATCGTGACGAATCGACCAGGCATACGCGCGATCGGAGAGGATCGGTTTGCGGTCGCTGCGATTGACCCGCTCCAGCAAGTAGACCTTTTTGCCCTGCAGAGCCGTGCGGTCAGCCGCGTGAATCTGCTCAAGCACGTCCAGACTCATTGCCAGACGCTCGCCATGAAGCGCGCCCTTGATCGCAAATTCCGGGCGCCCAATGACGAAGTTCGGATCATCACAGAGGTAGAAGAAGGGACGGATGCCCTGCTCGATGCACCGCAGCACGGAGCCATTCATGGCGATGACCGGACAGGTCCGATAATCATGCAGCGGGAAATGGCTGGCAGACGGACCTGACGCGAGCAGGAAAACCGGCCCGCTGAAGGCGTCGCGTACCGTCGCAAAGTCCTGGAGCTGCAACTCCAGATCCGGTGCGATCAGCCAGCGAGCATTGCCCCTGCTCTCAACCTTCACGTTGCGCAACCTCCCTCGACACGGCGATGGCACCGGCGAGCGGGAGCCACAGCCACATCCACACAAGCCCCGGCGTGCCGATGAACGTGTGCAGCTCTACCACCATGACAATCGCGATGCCCGCAAGCATCGCGATCCACAGGCCGGCCTCTTTCGAACGCGCCAGCGCACGGGACAAGCTGACCGCAGCGAATGCCATCGTGATCACAAGCAGGGCGAGACCGACGATACCCAGCTGGTAGAGCACTTCGAGATAAAGACTGTGGGTGTTGCCGACGATTTGCCCTGTGTGCAGGCGCACCTGACCCAGCGCCGTGCCCGCGCCTCGGCCGAACCACCAGTGATCCGTCAGGCGCGAAAAAATCATGCTCCAGACTTCATTCCGCCCGGTGACCCCACGCACGTTCACTTCGAACATCAGCTCCCGGAAGCCCAGAATCGCAATCGCCACGATACCGACGGCAATGGCGATCAACAGGCTGCGCCGGACTTTCCCCTGAGTCATCACACAGACCAGCAGCAGGCAGCCGGCCGCGCACCCCATCCACGCGCTGCGGGCAAAGGTGAAATAGATGTACACCGCGAGAACCGCGCAGCACAGCAGCCAGAAGAGGCTTTCCCGGCGCTTTTCAGCCGTCAGCATCAGCCACGCGCCTGCGATCAGGAAGAAAGCGTAGTGCATGCCTGCCACGATGGTATTACCGAAATCGGCGACATTGACCACGCCAGAGGTGGCCAGCTTCATTTCGCGATAACCAAACTTGAAGGCGCCGTGGGTCATGAGATTGACCATCGAAAACAGCGCAAAGCCTGTCGCGAGGCAGACGCCGATCTGCATGATGCGCGTCCAGTTAAGGACGGACTGCGGCTTTATTGCACTGACCGCTGCGATAAACAGGCAGATGAGTACCAATCGACGCGTGGACTGAAAGTTATCCCCGGAAAAGAAGCTGTTCAGGAACATATAGCCCAGCAGCACCGCCGTCGCGATGATCAGCGGGTTCAGCGAAAACGAACGACGGCTGAACAGCCCGAACGAGGCCAGCAGCGAAAGGAGCAAGGCAATGCGGATAAACGATGCCCACGCACTTGATGAGCCCGGCCACCAGAATGAGCCGAGGAACATGGCAAGTATCGCAAGAGCAGCAAAGAGTGATGAGCAAAGACGAAAGCGAGACGACCAAACACTACTGACCATTACAAATCCGATAGATCAACTTGAAAGCAATACGAGCCCGCACTGACGGTGAACTCGCCCTTGGTTCTTTTTGCCAGTTAAAAGCGGGTTATATATCCGGCAGGCAATCGGTAACTTGCGGCAAACGCCAGAAGACCTTGCGCACGGCGTCATCCGAAAAGGTGTCGTGCAGGCGCTGCATCATCAACGAAGCACACGATTGCCGTTGCTCGGCATCCAGCCGCGACAGATGCACCAGCCCCTGAGCCAGATGTTCGCCATCGCCCAGAGGAAAGAGAATGCCCACACCTTCGACGACTTCCTTTGCCCCGCCGCAGGCCGTCGCAATGAGCGGCACGCCCGCAACCATAGCCTCGAGCAGCACCATGCCGAACGGCTCATGATCCGAACTCAGGGCAAACACATCGAACGCCTTGAAATAGCGACTGGCCTGGGGCACTTGCCCCAACAGCATCACCTGATGGCCGATACCCAGCTCCATTGCCAGCTCTTTGAGGTCCTGCTCCAGCCGTCCGGTACCGAGAATAACCAACTGGCTGTCGGCCGGAAGATTCGGCAATGCCTGAGCGAACCCGCGCAGCAGCGTGGCCTGATCCTTGTCCGGATGCAGCCGTCCGACGTTGCCGACCACCCACGCATCCTGAGCGAGCCCAAGTGCTTCGCGGGCCTGTTCACGGGGCAACAGCGTAGTCGCGAGCCCGTCCACGTCGATGCGGTTATAAAGCGTCTGAATTCGGCCGGTCGGCCATTTCGGCAGAGCTTTTCGCAGATCATCACGCACGGCATCCGACACCCCGAGAAGGCTCAGGCGCATGCGGAACAGGTGCGCGAACAGCTTGCGACTGCGTCGGGTGTAATCACCGTAGGCGTGATGCACGCCGATCACCGGCAAACCGGTGGCTAACAGCGCGATATAAACCGGTTTGAAACGATGAGCGATGCAGAAGACAAAATCCCGCGAAGCAGCGATTTTCCGCAGATCACGAATGGCGCCCAGCTTCAGGCCACGGATGGCCTTGGAGCTGTACTCCATGAACAACACTTCGTCCGAAGCGCAGGCGGATGCCACCTCAGGGTCAGCGGCTCCGGTCAGGAATACCGTGGTGACACGGTATCCCTTGCCTGCGAACAGGCTGGCATATTGCCGGGCGCAGTCCCGAAACGGCCCGTCATAGCCGTGACAGAACTGCAGAACATGGCGCTCAGCCGAGCGTGTCATAGGAGTCTGCGCCGTCTTTGACCACCAGGATGTCTTCCATGATCAGGTACTGCAGATCCGAGCCGAAGAACATATTCAAGGCATCGGTGGGCGAGCAGATCATTGGTTCGCCACGACGGTTCAGCGAGGTGTTGAGCGACACGCCGTTGCCGGTGAGGTTCTCCAGCGCTTTCATCATGTCGTAGTAGCGCGGATTGTATTCGCGCTTGAGCACCTGGGCGCGAGAAGTGCCGTCTTCATGGACGACTTCCGGAACGCGGGTCTTCCACTCTTCAGCCACTTCGAACGTGAACGTCATGAAGGGCGCCGGGTGATCGATCTTGATCATCTGTGGAGCGACGGTGTCGAGCATCGACGGGCAGAAAGGCCTCCAGCGCTCGCGGAACTTGATCTGATGGTTGATGCGATCGGCCACGCCGGCCACGCTTGGGCAACCGATGATGGAACGACCGCCGAGCGCGCGTGGACCGAACTCCATACGTCCCTGGAACCAGGCCACGGGATTGCCATCGACCATGATTTTGGCGATCTGCTCAGGCATGTTCTCGAGCTTGCGCCATTTCGGCTGGCTCGGATGGCGCGCGCAGGCGGCAATGACATCTTCGTTGCTGTACGAAGGGCCAAGGTACACGTGCTCCATCTTCTCGACTGGCACGCCGCGAGCATGGGACACGTACGCAGCGGCGCCGACAGCGGTCCCGGCATCACCGGAAGCAGGCTGCACGAACAGTTCTTTCACCTCGGGACGCGCGATGATCTTCTGGTTGAGCTTGACGTTCAGCGCGCAACCGCCCGCGAAGGCAATCTTGCCGGTTTCCTTGAGGATGTCGCCCAGATAGTGATCCATCATCTGCAGCGCCAGCTTCTCGAACAGCGCCTGCATGCTGGCGGCGTAATGGATGTAAGGCTCGTCGGCGATGTCGCCCTCACGTTTCGGGCCCAGCCACTCGATCAGCTTCGGCGAGAAATAGAAGCCCTTGCCCTTCTCTTTATAACGACGCAGGCCGATGACGTTGGCGTACTCGGTATTGATGACCAGTTCGCCGTTCTCGAAACTGGCCAGACGCGAGAAGTCATACTTGCTGGCGTCGCCATAAGGCGCCATGCCCATGACCTTGAACTCGCCATCGAGCATCTCGAAACCGAGGAACTCAGTGATCGCACCGTACAGGCCGCCCAAGGAATCGGGATCGTAGAATTCCTTGATCTTGTGGATCTTGCCGTTTTCGCCATAGCCGAAGAACGTCGTGGCGTATTCACCTTTGCCGTCGATGCCGAGGATCGCGGTCTTCTCTTGAAAGCCGGAGCAGTGATAAGCGCTGGAGGCGTGGGCCAGGTGGTGCTCCACCGGTTCGATCTTGATCTTCTTCGGATCGAAACCCAGCTGCTCCAGACACCAGACGATCTTGTTGCGATAGCGCTTGTAGCGACGGTTACCCATCAGGATGGCGTCGAGCGCACGATCCGGGGCGTACCAGTAACGCTTGGCGTAGTGCCAGCGCGCCTCACCGAACAGGCTGATCGGGGCGAACGGGATGGCCACGACATCGACGTCCGAGGGCTTGATGCCCGCCTGCTCGAGGCAGAACTTAGCCGATTCGTACGGCATGCGGTTCTTGGCATGCTTGTCGCGAACGAAACGCTCTTCTTCGGCAGCAGCAATCAGCTTGCCGTCGATGTACAGGGCCGCGGAAGGATCATGGCTAAGGGCGCCGGACAGGCCAAGGATCGTCAATGCCACTAGGGTCTAGCCTCTTCAGTCTGCATGCAGGCGTCATGCGCCTGACAAATAAGGTGTGCCTGGCGCGAGTGCGGCGGGCAGCTAAAGGGCGGGATTATAGCGTAACGGCGCCGGATTTGGTCGCGGGTAAATGAAGCGTGTTGCGATCTATTCAGATGGGTGTGGCTTACCCATATTCAGGTGAACGGACTTATCTCGAAACATCCCTGAGTGGCAGGGGACGTTGACAGCCAGCACCTTCGCCCTGAGAATTCGCCCACGACTCAACCCTGTACACGGTGATTCAGTTCAACGACAGTCAGGGTGAAAAAACCGGCCAGCCAGCCGGTTTTTTCGTTTCCCAAGGATGGAAAAATGCGCACGGCCTGCTTTGTTGACGGATATAACCTTTATTACGGAATGCTACGCGGTACGCCTTATAAATGGCTCGACCTGCACTCCGTTCAAGCCACGCGATAACTATTTAGCACCTCACCCCATCAGCGTTCTGATTGATTCGAAGCTCAACGAATCGACGGGCCCGGCGCCCGGCTCTGCGACCCTTCGCGGAGTTCATGACAGGAACGCAACACGCCATGGAAACACAGACACTTAACCCGCCCGCGCTCGATCGTCTGACGACGCTGGCCAGGGTACTTGAAGCCGAGCTCGATCATCTGCCTGCGGCCAGTATCAGTACGGATGACCAGATCGGGATGACGCCAACGGAGCAGGTCGAACATCTGCACGCGCGCATCGCGCAGTTCTGGAGCCAGGCCAGTGCCCGGGACATTTCGCGACGTGAATTATTTGTGACGGGGCTCGAACTGGCCCTGCGCGACGATGTGTCATTGAGCATCGAGGAAGGCGAGTTGCACGCCGATTATCAACGCTGCCTGCCGGGGGCTGACGAGCAAGCGCGCGTCGAATTCAGCTCGTTGCAGTTGCAGATCGACGATGGGCGCTGGATCGAGATCGCCGGCGCGATCATCTCCACCGCAGAGAACGGCCAGACGTTGCTGTCCTTGCCGGGGCAAAGCGGTGAAGGCTTCACTTCAAAACAGGCGATGACGGACGAGCTAACCCGACGCATCAACCATCCCGTTCTGCGCCTGCCTTTGCTGCGCACGCTGCCGGAAAGCACTCGCGACGCCTGGTCGGGCATTCAGGCTGAGGGTGACCTCTTCCTGGAAAACTGGACTGCCTCGGACTGGCGGCTGACACGCGTCAAGGGCTCGGCCTTCGACTACGCCTTCGACCGCCTGCTGGACAAGCAGCACGGCGACATCAACGAGCTGTTCGCAACGAGCGTCGCGGGCACCGAAGCCTTCGCCGCGCGTCTGGATGCCCTGATGCGCATGCCGAAATCCTGGGGGCCTGACGGCATGATCGTAGCAATCGATCATCGCCTCTGGCTGCGCAGTGAACGCCAGAAGTGGCCTGACTGGCTGAGGATGGCAACGGTGCAGGAGCGTCAGCACTATGCCCGCGCGCTGGAGGAAACCGGCCAGGCGATCAGCGTGCTGACCAGCGTGATGGGCGACGCGGCTTCGCCAGAGCATTACGCCCGCAGCCACCTGCGCGCACGCATTGCCAACGACCTGGGTCATGACATCGATCCTGACCAATTGCGCTTGTCGACCCAGCGCCCGCTGCCCGGCGTGGCGCAGACCTATACCAACAGCCGCTCGCTGACCCAGCTTGGGCTGATCGGCTTGCACCCCGGCGACTCGTTGGCGGGGTCGAGCTTTCTGACTGACACGCAGGTCACCCTGAACGGCCGCCCGCTCACGTCGGCTCACGAGCGATTGACGCTCGCGTATCTGGCGAAGCTTATCGACGAGCTGGATCTGCGCAGCGCGTTTGGGCAGGCACAACGGCAGATCTACGGTTCGGAAACGACTCAGCGACAGATGCGCGAGGTCATGCATCGTCAACTGTTGACCCACGGCTATGCTGCGGCGCTTCAGGGGCATCTTTCGCCAGGCGGGTATGCGCTGATCGAGTCCTTGAATCCGGCGACCACGGCGCCGAAAAATCACAACGTCACGATCCAGCGACTGGTGCTCAACGGACGCGATACGCTGGGCGGCGTTCTGGTGCTGCGCACGCTCAACGACGCGGGCGAGCTCGACAGTCTGATGCTGTACGCGGCGGATATTCCGCGCGCTCAGCGCTTTCAACGCTTCACCAGTGAACGCCAGCTGCTCAATGAACTGGTGAGCTGGAGTCGCAGCACGCAATTGAGCGAGTTTCTCGTGGCCCACGTCGCGCCCACGCATCAGGCCGCGCTGGTAACCCAATTGCAACGGTTGGCTGAGCTCCCGGCACCACCGGAGAACTTCGTCAGCTACTCGACCTGTCCCGATTATGACGCCGGCCTGCGCGGACTGGTGTCGGCGCACATACAAATGAAGCTGGCCGAGCAACGTCAGCACACGCCCGACTGGTACTTGAATGCCTCGAAGGAACAGCGCCAGCAACTGGTAGCGCTGGAGGATGCGCTCGTTGCCGTGCGCTCACGCTACGAAGCACAGCCCCACACTCACGTGCCGGATTTCGAGGCGTTCGTGCACAGCCATGCTTCACGCAAGATCAACGAATTGCTGGGGCTGCCCGACGGTGCTGTCGATCCCGATCAGATCATCATCACCTCACCGCGAGAAACCCTGAGCTATACGCGCATGCTGCGTGACGGCTATGACGACAGCCTGAGCCTGCTCACGGCAACCGCCGATACCACGGCATCGTTCACTGGCCCTGCCGGCCTGGACCTGAGCAAGCTGACCCCGAGCAAAGTCGCTCGCTCTGTGCACGGTCAATGGGTGCTCGACAAATACGTTGAGAAAGTCCGCAGCCAACTGCTCGATCCTCAAAGCGAAGGCTATGCCTGGCGCAGACGTCAGAGCCTGTTCCTGACGCAATTGCAGATGAGCGCCGATGCATTGCGCAGCCTGCTCAAAGGGCAGATCGATGCCGGGCAGCATCAATGGCTGAGTCGTACCCTCGAACACCTGCATTCGACGGACCCGGTCCTGCGCGCCCGTTACCCGGTTTATCCGCTGCAACTGAAAGTCGATGTGCTGGCGGTGGCTGTGAAGGTCGAAACCCTGCAGGGTTGTTACCTGCTGCGCCCTGAAGGTCCGGGCGCAGCGTCGCAGGCCTTGCTCTATACACCGCAGGCGCCGGACGGATACGCGTTTCGCCCACTCGAATCGTTCAGCAACACCTTGCTGCGCGACGGCATGGGCGACTACTACCTCAAGCGCGGTCGTGCTGGCGCCGGGCGTTCACTGGCGTTCGCACTGGCCGACCTGAAGAAGGGCAAAGGCATGGCGCCCGCCTTCGCGGATCGGCCTCCCACCGATCTGCACGATGTGTGCTTCAACCACATTATCGAGCGCAAGATCGCCGACGCACAGGCCACGACTACCGGCCGCGCCGACATGCTCGCCCGGCTGATCTGGAGCAGCGTGGAGATGGTCGCAATCGTGCTGACCCTGCCCTTTCCGCCGGCGAGCTTCGCAGTCGGCATGGTCATGGCCGGTGTCGACAGCTACCGCGCATTGGCAGCGTTGCATGAGCGCGACCATGAAGCCGCAAGTCTGTATGTCCTCAGCGCATGGCTGAATACAGCAGGTTCGGCGGGCGACCTGTATTCGGGAATGAAAGGCCTCGGCGGCGTGCTGAAAAGGGTCGCACGCAGCGATCAATCTGTCCCCACATCCAGCCTGCCGGGCGTTAAAACCGAAGGCCCTCTCACACCGGTGATCGTGCAGGATGAAGTGTTCTGGGCGGCTGCGTCTGAAACCCGTCGTCACGTACCGCTGTACCGCACGCATGCATTGATGCCGGACACCTTGCAGCCCACCGGTCATTTCGCGGAAACCGACATCAGCGGAGTCTGGAAAGCCTTGCAGCAAGACAGCGCGAACCCCGCTTACGTCGTAAGCATCTCGCTGGCCGAAGGCACGCCCCTGGATGCCGCCCACGCACAGGGCGTGACGATGCTGCGCGGCAAGTGTTACATCACGATGCACGACCAGATTTTTCAGGTCCAGTACGACGCCAGCATGCGTATCTGGCAGATCGTGGATCCGGGCAATCCGTTCGCCTTTTTCGGCAGGCAGCCGGTACGACGCAATGAGCAGGGTCTGTGGGAAACCCTCGAACCATTGAAGTTGCGCGGCGGGGTCCTGCCCGTCTATCAGTCGCTTGACGAGACCGCCGCAGGACCGACCACTGCCGCGAACAGCCTGAGCGACTACGAGATGCCCGAAGGCCTGCAGCCTTACGTGTTTGGCATCGTCAGCGTCCGACAGGCCGAGAGCTACAGCGACAGCACTGGCCATCTTCGTTTCATGTTCGACGACATTTTCCTGGCCGGACGCGAAACCTACTCCACGCTGCGTCAGAACCTGTACCGAGACGCAGCGGAGTTCTTCGAACAGCCCGCTCTGAAGACCAAGCCAGCGCTGCCTCAACTGGAGAGCGAAACCTCCGTCGAAGCTTTCTTGAAGGCGGCGTTCACAGACGCCAATGGTCTGGTCATCGGCGAGGCGCCGACGCTGATCGCCAGCAAACAGTTGCTGATCGACAACATGCCGCTGCTTGCCGAGCAGAAAATCGAGGTGCTTTATCTGGAGCATTTGCAGACTGATCAGCACGTGCACAAGCTACAGAAATACAAAGCGCTGGGGAGCAAGACCCGCAGCGGTTCGCATCAGCTCAAACACTATCTGGACACCGTCAACGACGGCGCGCTGAAGAGCCGCAGCGACAAATACGATTACTACCACGTGATCAAGGCCGCCCATCGGCACGGCATTGAGGTCAAGCCGTTCAGCTCCTCAGTCAGCTATGACTTCGCCGACAACGAGGTGAGCGCGGCACTGGGCGACCCGCTCGCGCAGCACAAGATGTCAGCGTTTTTCGGCAACAAGGTCATCAGCGACGACGTTCAGGCTCAGCCTCAACGCCGCTGGATTGCCCTGCTCGACCATCGGATCGCCAACGACTGGCAGCACCAGCCGGGCATCAGTGAATTGCAGGGGGTGATCAGTCTTCGTGTCGTCGAGGTGCCGCAGGGCCAGGCTCAACTGATTGCCCGCGACACCGATGATGCCCTCGGCGCGGCACAGACCCGAGGCGATTTCCGGGTAGAAATCCCATGCGCCCACGCCACGCCGACGGCAGGCACGAGCGCAACGGCAGCAGAGCCTTCGACTGCGCTGGATGATGCGCTGTACAACTTGCTGGAGCGCCGCTCACCTCTGGAATGGGGTCTGGACCCGCAGCGCAAATCCTTCGTCTCGCAGCGCAAGCTGGCGGCCAATCTCTACGCCGGTGAACACGGTTTCCAGTGGCATGCCGACGGCTACTGGGCGCGAGCGCAGGCTTCCCAATGGCCGAAGAACCCGGCACTCAACGCCATTCAGATATCGCTGATCGATGACAGCTATCAGTTACCCGTAGCGATGCGACCGGTCTTTCATGAGCTCGCCTACTTCCGGCATCGGGGCCTGAACCCGAATTACTTCTTTCCGGAAACCGAGCTGGCAGAAGTTCGCAAGACGTTCTTCGAACTGGGCGCCTCGCTGCAAAAAAGCGCCCGCGAACTGCTGTCCGCCGAGGTGCCCACTCGCGTGGCCATGCCGGACATCAAGGCTGACACGCCGATCAGCATGTTTCTGGAAGAGCTGTACGAAAATACTTCTGGCGTTGTCATTGGCGAATCCCATGCTGCGATTGCGAGCAAGCGCCTGATCCTCGACAACCTGGAGTATCTGTCAAAGCAAAACGTGAAGACGCTCTACATGGAGCATCTGCTGACGGACCTGCATCAGGCTGACCTCGATCTGTTCGCCGAAACAGGCTTGATGAGCAAGACCCTGCTGCATGACATCAAGGCCATGGACAAGGGCTTCCGCACCGACAAGGAGGGCGTCTATACCTTCGAGAACTTGTTGCTGCAAGCCCGACGCCACGGTGTCGAGGTGCGTGCGATCGATTGCGCGGCGTCCTACTTCATTCGCAATCTGCCGACGACGTCCGACTCGACGCGCCAGCAGGTGTTCAGCTATTTCGCCTCGCGCACGATCCGCAAACATCAAAGCGTCATCGGGGCGCACAAATGGATAGCGCTGGTCGGCAATTCCCACGCCAACACCTTCAAGAACAGCGTGCCCGGCATTGCCGAGCTGGAGCGCGCCATCGGTGTGCGTGTGATGGACGTGGCGCCAGGCAAAGGCCGCGGCATCATGCTCGATCCGGGCGAGGAAGTGAGTCAGGGTATCGCGAGCGGGCAGGTGTTTCTCAAGAACGATTTCAGGGTTGAAATCGAGCTTCAGCCCCGCGCGCAACTGGCGATTCCGGTCGGCGACCGCCTCTATAATCCCGGCATGTTTTTGCTGGAACAGAGCGATTCGGCGCGACCAGTGATCATCCATCGCTCTCGGGACAGAACGCTCAAGCGAACGCCTGTGCGACTCAATGGCGAAGGCAGGTTTTACATCGAGCGAGACGCATGGCCTCAGGTGCATCTCAAGCCCTTCGATGACCTCGCGTCGCTGACTGACGCACTCGTGCAGATGAAACTCAAACACGTGGCCTGAGCGTGAACGGGCGCGATTCACCCTGCGGTGAGTCGCGCCCTCAGGCTTATTCGAGCGTTTTCGAGACGGTGGGGATACGCTGTTCCAGCAATTGGTGCAGCGCACTGTCGGCGGGCCAGTTGCGCATGAAACGCGCGCGATCCCTGGCGAACGCAGCGGCGAATGCACTCTGGGAGCCGTGCTGACACATGGCGTCCAGATCGATCAACGCCCATCGATCCTGCTGCCAGAACACGTTGTGCCCCTTCAGGTCGCCATGGCTGATGCGTTCACGAATCAGCTGTGCAAACAGCGTGTCCAGCGCCTGCAACTCACTTTCGGGAGCATCGGCATTAGCCACGTAGGGCGCAAACCGCTCGATGATGTCGGGGCCCGGCAGGTGCTCGGTTATCAGATACGCTTTGCGCCGCAGCCAGAAGAACCGCTGCTCCAGCAGCGCGAGCGGCCTGGGCGTTGCGATGCCGAGAAACATCAGGCGATTGCCTTCACGCCATGAATGCCAGGCACGGCTGGGGCGCCAGAACCGCTTGAGCCAGTGCGCGAAATTCTTAATGTTGTAACGCTTGATCACCAGCGCTCGCCCCGCGACGTCGGCTTTTGCCACGCTGGCCGCGCCACCGGTCTTGTACAGATGACCGCTGTCGATCAGCGCATCAGCGTTGTCGAGCACCGGCAGCATCGCGGCTTCTTCCTCGCGGCGGATTGCGCGCAAGGCAAACGGCCCGTCTTTAACGGCGAAGAGGCTGCATTCCCGGCCGATCTTGGTCAGATAATCTTTCAGCCGCCAGCTGCGCACTTTGTCGATCTGCTTCTGCAGGGCCTCGACCGGCAGACCGTGCTCGCCGTTGCTCAGCAGGTAGTAGACCAGTAACTCTTCAGTGAAGGGTTCCAGCGATTTAGGCAGCTGGGCGAAGAACACGCCGAGGTTTTCCAGCACTTTCTGCCGGGACAATGGCTTGCCGGCCTCCTCCACGCGAATACCCGCGCCGTCGATCAAGTACAGCTTGCCGTGCTGACGCAGCAGGTTGTCGAGGTGAAGGTCTTCCTGCCAAAGCCCCTTGGCGTGCATCTGGCCGACGGCGGCTAACGCGTCACCCAGCACGGCTTGCTGTTCATCAGCCAGCGCTGGCAGATGCTCCACCGCCTTCCACGCCTCGCCCAGGCTCTGAGCCTGATCGAGAAACTCGAACAGCAGCCAGCCGCCCTCGCCGTCCTCGAGCCCGTCGGCGAGCAGCAACGGGGTGGTCAGGCCCTGCGCAGCGAGCAACTGGACACCGGCGCGCTCGCGCTGAAAATGCCGGGGCGCCTTCTGGCCGACCAGCAATTTGGCCAGCACCGGCCGGCCCCGCCAGATTCCCGCGCCCACATAACGCTGCCCCGGCAGCACGCGCAGCAGGCTCAACAGCTGCAATTCGGCCGGACCCGCAGCGTCGGCCAGCGCAATGCTCATTGGCAGCGCTGGCGTGCGACCGGCGTTTTTCAGTTCAGACAAACGCATCGGCGCCCTCTTTCATCAGCTAGAACCCTAATCAGTGGCCCATCAGGCACGCAGCTCACTGTCACAGACCTGCATGCCAATCCAAATCCTGCTTACCGGCCGCTGCGCTTATGACTGCCTCGTTTCGCCAGCCGCTGCCACCATGCATCCACCAGTCCGCTGTCGCCGGGGGCCTGAAGGTAGGCGGACAGCATTTCGCGGATCTCGGCCTCATTCCAGACCGGCGCCCGACGCAGCAATGGCTCGATGTCCTTGACCCGATCACGCTGGCCGAAGATCGACTTGCGGGTTTTCTCGAGATCGATCAACTGCGCCAGATAGGCGCCGCCACGGGCCTTGAGGAAAATATGTTTGGGGTAAAAACAGCCATGCACCTGACCCGCCTGATGCAGCGTACGGGCCAGCGTGCCACACGCCTGCAGAATCGCCAGGCGCTGGGTCGCGGTCAGGTCGTTCCACTGCTGCAGCAAAGTATCGAGATCGGTCCAGCCGTCCAGCGCGCGGGTCATTAGGATTGCGCGGCGCTCGCCGTCGACCTTCTTCTCGCCGTAGAACACGGCGTGCAGCGCCGGGATGCCGAGCTTCTGATACAGGCTGATATTGCGAAACTCGCGGGAGAACGAAGGCTCGCCCAGCGGGTGATGCAGCGTGCGCGTCAAGTAATTGCTCTGACGCTTGAGGTAGTAACCGGAGCCCTCCAGCTCCAGCCGGAACACGCTGCTCCAGCCGCCGCGTCCGGTATTGGGCTCGTCCACGGCATCGAGTTCGACATCCCACAGCGAATCGAAATCAGCCAGACCATGACGCTCGAGCAAGCCTCGGTCGGCGTCTGCGATGAAAACACTCATTCACGCCCCTCGAAAAAACCGACGATATGACGGATGCGCTTCTTGTCCGAATCGTTCAAGCGTTCGCGCCCGCGATACTGCAGATAAAAGCGCAGACGCTGAGTCGCGGAAAGGTGATATTTGGCGACCTTGTCCAGGCAGGCCAGATCCTTGGTGATGCGATAACGCAACATGAAGCTGACCCAGAACGCGCCGTTGGGGCAGTCGATCAGGAACACGGTCGATTGGTCGTCCACCAGCAGATTGCGCCACTTCAGGTCATTGTGGGTGAAGTGATGGTCGTGCATGGTCCGGGTATAACGCGCGACCTGCCGGCTGATGGCGTCGACCCAGGCGCGGTCATGCAGGCGAAGATCCTTGTGTTTGGCCAGATCGGACAGATCCTCGGTGCGCGGCAGCTCGCGGGTGATCAACGCGCCGCGATCATAAGCGGCGCCATTACGCTCCAGTCCCCAGGCCACGACCTCGGCGGTCGGAATGCCCCATTTCGCGAAACGCTTGAGGTTCTGCCACTCGGACTTGACCCGTGGTCGGCCCAGGTAACGGCGCAAGCCCTTGCCTGCCGCCACATAGCGTTTGACGTAGTAGTTCACGCCGTTGCGCTCCACCCGGATCACTTCCGACAGCGGATCACGGGTCAGGCGCTCGCCTTTGAGGGCGAATACGGCGTCCAGCGTGCCGAAATCGTCAGCCAGCTCAGCGTAGGCGGATTCAAGATTCCAGCCCGCCATCAGAGCGCATCCCCATAGCGCAGTTTGCGCTGATACAGCTTCTCGGCCTTGCCCTCCAGCCAGCTGAGCAGCGCAGACTCTTCGGCCAGAATCCTGCGCAGCGGCTGCTGAAAGTAGCCCTTGAGAAAGCGCAGTTTGTCGCGGCGCGTCAGGCCGATATCCATCGCTGAAAAATACAGCGCCGCCAGATCCTTGTTGCGCCAGCGCATCGGGATTGCAGAGCGGGTCTGGGCACGGTGCAGGTCGATGACCGACAGTTTGAAGTCTTCGGGCGTGACCGGCTTGTCGGTGTGCAGCAGGAAATGGCAGATGTAGCAGTCGCGATGATTGACGCCGGCGCGATGCATCATGCCGACCAGCCGCGCAACTTCGGCAATGTAGGCGCGCTTCATCCGCGGCTCTGGCGGCTGGTTGCGCCAGTTGATGCTGACGTCTTCCAGGCTTTCGGTCGGCGCCAGCTCCTCGGTGATGATGAACGAATGCTGCGCGGCAGGATTGTTGCCGCGCTCGCCATAGGCCACGGACGTCATGGTGGGTACGCCGACTTCATGCAAACGGTTGATCGCCTGCCATTCCTGGCCGGCGCCGAGCACCGGCAACTTGGCCGACAGAAGATTCTTCGCCACTTCGCCCCAGCCAATGCCGCGATGGATTTTGACGAAATAACCGCGCCCGTCGACTTCCGTGCGCAGCGTGCGCCGGCCTTCGAGCTCGCGATAGACCTGGCCCTGCAGCGCCTCGACGGCCTCGAACGCATCGCGCCCGGCCCACAGGCTCTTGAAGGGTTCAGCAAGGATCAATTTCATCCGTGGTGCTCCGCCAGAATCACATCCGCAGCGTGCTGCGGCATGCTGTAAAGATCAGCCGTGTCGGCGAATGCCAGCCCGTTCCGGCTCCAGGTGCTGCGCGCGGCATCGTCCTTGAGCATGCGGGCCAGGTACTGATTGAGCTGGCTCTGCTCCAGCGGTTCGTCGAGTACCAGGCCGCTGTCGGCCTCAGCGATGTAGTGAGCATAACCACACACCGCGCTGACCAGCACCGGCAGGCCGGCCACCAGCGCTTCAAGCAGCACAGTGCCGGTGTTCTCGTTGTAAGCCGGATGAATGAGCAGGTCCGCCCCCAACAGGAAACGCGGGATGTCGCTGCGCCCCTTCATGAAGGTGACGTTGTCGCTCAACCCGAGCGCCGTGCTTTGCAGCTGGAATACTTTGGGGTCGTCCTGCCCGATTACAAACAGTCGCGTGCGTTTTTTCAGTTCCGGGGGCAGCGCCGCGAGCGCCTTGAGGCTGCGATCGACGCCTTTGGTCTTGAAGCCCGAGCCGATCTGCACCAACAGCAAGTCGTCATCGGCCAGATTGAATTCGCGACGAAACTCGGCACGGATCTGGGCAGCATTGGCGGGCGCGCGGCGATCCTGAGAAATCCCGGGCGGCAACAGATGAAACCGTTCGAGCGGGGTGTCGTAGTGCTTGATGAACAGCGGCTGCTGGACTTCGGAAATCATCAGCACTTCGGTTTTCGCATCCTTGGCGAACACGGCGCGCTCGTAGTCGGCGAAATGGCGATAACGGCCCCAGTACTTGTACAGGCCGTGGCGCAGGTTCTGCGCTTTGTCCTCATAGCAACCGTCGGCGGCGTAGTACACGTCCAGCCCAGGCATTTTGTTGAAGCCGATCAGACGATCCACGGGACGCCTGGCCAGGTCGGCATTCATCCAGTCGGTCAGTTTTTCGTTACGACGGTGGTTGAAGATCGCCTTGACCGGCGCCACCAGCACTTCGAAGCCAGGAGGCACGTCACCTTCCCAGATCAGCGTGTAGACGCGGATCGAATGGCCGCGCTGCTGACACTCCAGCGCGATGCGCATGAAGTCGCGCTGCAGGCCGCCGAAAGGAAAGTATTTATAAAGCACGAATGCCAGTTGCATCACGGATGTTCCTTTGCCAGCAACAGCGAACCCAACTGGCTCGCTACTCGCTCGGGATTCAGGCGAGTGAAGCACATCGGCCACTCGCGTTCGGTATCGAACTGACGCTTGTCTTCAGGCGTCGGTTGATAAGTGCATTTCTTTTGCAGGCACGGCGCGCAGGCCGGATAATCGCCCGCGAGGTGAACCTGCGATTTGCCATAAGCGCCGGTCAGCCCGGGGTTGGTCGGGCCGAACAGCGACAACGTCGGCACATCCAGCGCAGCGGCCAGATGACCCAGCCCGGTGTCGACGGCAACGCAGCCCTGGGCGCCGGCCAGCACTCTGGCGACGCCCGCCAGATTCAGTTTGGGCAGGACGTGCGCTTTATCAAGGCCAAGGGCGATGCGCTCGGCGCGCGCCTTTTCCGCAGGGTTGCCCCAAGGCAGATGAACCTCGACCCCTTGACCGATCATGCGCTCGGCAAGCTGGCGCCAATACACCTCAGGCCAGTGCTTGGTCACCCAGGTGGTGCCATGCAGGAACAGCACGTAAGGCGCGCCACCATCGGCATCGAGCAGACGGCTGCGATCCAGCCCGTAGTCACCGAGCCCTGCCGGGATGTCATAGCCCAAAGCCTGAGCGAACAACTGACGCAAACGCTCGACCGCATGCTGACCACGGGCCACGGGATACGGCCGGTCGTAGAAGCGCGCGGCCAGTGGCTCACGCGCAGAATGTTTGTCCAGCCCGGCGATCGGCGCCTTGACGTAACGCGTCAGCCAGGCGCTCTTCAACAAGCCCTGGGCGTCGATCACCAGATCGTACCGGGTCTCGCGCAGACGCTGCTTGAACTGACGCCACTCGCCCGTTTTCAGGGTCTGCCAAAGGTTTTTACGCCACCGCCGAATCGCCACCGGGATCACCGTGGAGACAGCCGGATGCCACGTCGGAATTTCGGAAAAGCCCTCTTCCACCACCCAGTCGAACTGGATGCCAGGCAGTGCGCGGGCAGCGTCGGTCAGGGCAGGCAATGTATGGATCACATCACCCAGCGACGAGGTTTTGATCAGCAGTACCCGCAAGTCAGGCGACCTCGACCGGCGTGCCGCCCAGGCGACCGAGGGCTTGAATCACCGATTCGGGCTCCAGCAGGCGCAAGCAGTTGTAATGACCGAATCGACAGGTGCGCTCGAAGCACGGGCTGCACTCGATGCCCAACTGAACGATTTCGACCTGATCGGCCAGCGGCGGGGTGAAGCCCGGCGATGTCGAACCATAGACGGCAACGAGCGGCCGATTCAGTGCAGCGGCGACATGCATCAGGCCCGAATCGTTGGACACCACGCCGTCGGCGCAGGACAGCAAGTCGATGGCTTCGGCCAGAGAAGTGCCGCCACTGAGGTTGGCCGATTCCTCGCGCAGCCCCGGAATCAACCGCTCCCGAATGCTCTCGCCGACCGCGTGGTCGTTCTTCGAGCCGAACAGCCACACTTGCCAGCCCTCACGAATCTTCGCTTCGGCGACACTGGCGTAATGCTCGGATGGCCAGCGCTTGGATTCGCCGAACTCCGCGCCCGGACACAGTGCGAGCACGGGACGATCTAGCGACAGACCGAACTTGGCCAGCGCGGCATCACGACTGGCGGGCTCGATGCGCAAAGCGGGTTTTGGGTACGGACGCGGCAGCTCGGCGTCCTTGTCGTAGGCCAGCGCCATGAAGCGCTCGATCATCAGCGGGTATTTCTGCTTATCCAGCGTGCGCACATCGTTGAGCAGGCCATAGCGAAACTCGCCACGCCAGCCGGTGCGCTTCGGGATGCCCGCGAAGAACGGCACGAGTGCCGATTTCAACGAGTTCGGCAGCAGGATCGCCTGGTCGTACTGGCCTTTGAGGGATTTACCGATACGGCGACGGGTCGCCAGCTCCAGCGCACCATGGCCGAGCGGAAAGCTCAAGGCCGTGCGTACCTCTGGCATGCGCTCAAGGATCGGCCGGCTCCACTCGGGCGCCAATACATCGATTTGGCATTGCGGGTGACGCTGTTTCAGGCACTGGAACAGCGTTTGCGCCATCACCATGTCACCGACCCAGCTGGGCCCTACGATCAGAATTCTCATGCTCAATCCAAAAACGACCAGAAACGAGCAGGGAGGCTCATCAGACTGCGTGACGCTTCCACACAGCCTGACGCCTCCCTGTCATAGCTTTATATAGGTCCATTACATCCAGACCTTGCAGCGCTTTCACTGACGTCATCGCGAGCAAGCTCACTCCTGCAGGGGTAATTGACCACTGCAGGAACAAGCGCGCGTCTACAGGGGATATTCAATCTCTGTAGGAGTGAGCTCGCTCGCGATGAGGCCCCAGGATTCAGTGAAGAATCCTTCATGCCTTAACTCAACCCTAACTGCGCCCAGATCCGCATCACTTCGCGCCGCTCGGCGACAAACTGATCGCCGGAGACAACGCCCGCATCCTTCTGCAGAGCCTGTCGATGGGCCGCTGAGCGGTAGGCTTTATACACCTCGCGCAGCAGGCTGGCATCGGCGGCAGGCATCAGACCCACCTCTTCCAGGCCCTCGAGAATCCGGATGTTATCGGTGTAGCGAAGCAGTGCGGGATGCTCTCTGGACCACGCCAGGGCCGCGTATTGCACCATAAATTCGATATCGACGATACCACCGGCGTCCTGCTTGAGATCGAAGGAGGCCGTGGCTTCGAAGGCATTTGGCCCCTTGCCCGCCGCAGTGGCCCGAGTCCCGAGGTTGTCGCGCATTTTAGCGCGCATCTCGCTGACCTCCTGGCGCAACTTGTCCAGGTCGCGCTCGCGCCCCAGTACGGCGGCACGCACCGCCTCGAACCCGCGACCCACATCGGCACTGCCGACCAGCACCCGTGCGCGAACCAGCGCCTGATGCTCCCAGGTCCAGGCCTCGTTCTCCTGATAACGGGAAAACGCGCCGAGCGAACTGACCAGCAGCCCGGCGGCACCGGAAGGCCGCAAGCGCATGTCCACCTCATACAACTGGCCGGAGTTGGTCTGCGTCGTGATCAAGTGAATGATCCGCTGCCCCAACCGGGTAAAAAACTGCGCGCCGTCGATGGGTTTGGGACCGTCAGTTTCGGCCTGGGGGTCGCCATCATGAATGAACACCAGGTCCAGATCCGAACCATGGCCCAATTCGATGCCGCCGACTTTCCCATAACCGACGATCACGAAACCCGGATCGCACACGCTGCCATCAGGCCGACGCGGCGCGCCGTGCCGGGCAACCGTGTGACGCCATGCCAGCGCCAGCACCTGCTCCAGAATCGCCTCGGCCAGCCAGGTCAGGTAATCGCTGACCTTCATCAGCGGCAGGCTGCCGGTGATCTCCGAGGCGGCCACGCGCAACCGGTGCGCGAGCTTGAAATGCCGCAGCGCCTCCATTTGCTGTTCGAGGTCGTCCTCGGGAATACGCGTCAAACGCTCGCGCAGCTCGGCGGCCAGTTCCGGGGCCTGCGGCGGGCTGAACAGACGGCCTTCATTGAGCAACTCATCGAGCAGCAGCGGGAAACGCGCGATCTGCTCGGCGATCCACGGGCTGGCTGCACACAGGGTAAGCAGACGGCGTAATGCGCCAGGGTTTTCAGTCAGCAAGACTAGGTAGGCCGAACGCCGCGCCACGGCCTCGACCAGCGGCAGGACCCGCTCAAGGGTCAGATCAGGATTGTCGTGCTCCACCGCTTGCGCCAGCAGGCGAGGAATGAAGGCGTCCAGGCGTTCGCGTCCCAGCCGCTGCATCGAGCGTAATTGGGAGCTGTTGCGCAGATTGTTGAGGTGCTTCAAGGCCTTTTCCGCGTCCGCGAACCCGCCTTCCTGCAACTGGCGGCAGGCGCTTTCCTCGTTCTGGGACTCTTCCCACAGAGGCAGCCACTCACCTCCGACGATCTCTTCGCCACCTTCTGGCTGACCTTCTTCCTCATCCGGGTCGGCGATGACCTGACGGAAATGCCAGTCGACCCGGCCACGCCAATACATGAGCTTTTCGTGAAAGCTGTTCCAGTCGGCAAAGCCCATGATGAACGCGATACGCGCCTGATCCTGCGCGCCATCGGGCAACATTTGGGTCTGACGGTCGGCGATCGCCTGGATGGCGTGCTCGGTGTAACGCAGAAACTCATAGCCCTGGCGCAGTTCGTCAATCACCGCCGCGGGCAAGTAGCCTTGCCCTTCGAGCGTACGCAGCACCTTGAGCAACGGCCGCTGCTGCAGGCTGAGGTCGCGCCCGCCATGGATCAATTGAAAGGCCTGCGCGATGAATTCGACTTCGCGAATGCCGCCCGAGCCCAGCTTGATGTTCTCGGCCATGCCTTTGCGCCGGACTTCCTGCTGAATCAGCTGCTTCATGGTGCGCAGCGCTTCGATCGCGGAGAAGTCCAGATAACGCCGATAGACGAACGGGCGCAGCATTTCCAGCAGCTCGTCACCCTTGGCCCGATCGCCGCCGACCACCCGCGCCTTGATCATCGCGTAGCGTTCCCAGTCACGGCCCTGATCCTGGTAATACTGCTCCAGCGCGTTGAAGCTCAGCACCAGCGCGCCGGAGGAGCCATACGGACGCAGGCGCATGTCAACGCGAAACACAAAGCCATCCACCGTCACCGGGTCCAGCGCCTTGATCAGCCGCTGGCCGAGCCGGATGAAAAACTCCTGGTTATCCAGCGCCCGCTTCACCCCTTGCGTTTCGCCGCCTTCGGGATAGGCGAAGATCAGATCGATGTCCGAGGAAAGGTTCAGCTCCACGGCGCCCAGCTTGCCCATGCCGAGGATGACCATCTGTTGCGGCTCGCCTGTCCGACGGCCGGTCGGCGTGCCGAATTGCTGGCAATGACGCTCGTAAAGCCATCGATAGGCAAGGTCGATGCTGCCATCGGCCATGTCGGAAAGGTCGCGGCAGGTTTCGACAAGATCAGCCTGCCTGGTCAGGTCACGCCAGATAATTCGCACTTGCTGGCGCGTGCGTTGACGACGTAGATTACGCCCCAGTTCATCGTCGGTGGTCGCTTCAACGACCGCTCGCGCAATCTGGCCGTGTAATTCGCCAGCGCCAAAACTGCGCTCCAGCTCGCCGGACTCGGCCAGTTCGAGGAGCATCAGTGGATCGCGGGCCACATGCTCGGCCACGAAATCACTGGCGCCGCAGACGCGGTCGAACGCCGCCAGTCGAGCGTGCGGCCAAGTGTCGAACCTAGCCTTGTCGACGTCCGTCAGTGCGTCGAGCGATGCGCGGAACGACTGTTGTGCACGAGTGACCAACGGCAGCAGGATGGCCGGCAACTCAGCCAGCGAGGGTAGGCTCATGGTCTATCCTAGGTCGGCGTTCGAAAGACTACCTGCCCTGGTAGGCACACCTGTCGCTGACAGGACTGTCGAACAAAGGTTAAAAATTGCTGGCGATTTGTTTTCTTTGACTGCCAGCATTGGTTTTAAGGTTTTTCATTTGATCTTTTAACTAGAATTACCGTTTTATCTGACACAGCAACGCGAGCGAAAACATCGCTAAGCTGTAGTTTTACTACTGTATATACAAGTCAAAAAGCTGAATTAGCCGAAGATTTGTAGTAAAACTACACAACGCCGGGTACCACTCCGGTCATCCAAGAATTTTTACGTCGTCTGCCCACAAGGCCAGTCGCAACAAACTCAGGCAACCGATTCTGGAAGCCTTTCCGCCCTGGAGCAAGCCATGCAAGACCTCGATCCCGTCGAAACCCAGGAATGGCTGGACGCCCTGGAATCGGTTCTCGACAAAGAAGGCGAAGACCGTGCTCATTACCTGATGACCCGTATGGGTGAGCTGGCCACAAGAAGTGGTTCGCAGCTGCCTTACGCCATCACTACGCCTTATCGCAACACCATTCCTGTTACCCACGAAGCACGCATGCCTGGCGACCTGTTCATGGAACGCCGCATTCGCTCGTTGGTACGTTGGAACGCCCTGGCAATGGTTGTGAAAACCAACATCGGCGATCCGGATCTGGGCGGTCACATCTCCAGCTTCGCTTCCAGTGCAACCCTGTACGACATCGGCTTCAACTATTTCTTCCAGGCCCCGACCGACGAACACGGCGGCGACCTGATCTACTTCCAGGGTCACGCATCGCCAGGCGTCTACGCCCGTGCGTTCATGGAAGGCCGTATTTCCGAAGAGCAAATGACCAACTTCCGTCAGGAAGTCGATGGCAATGGCCTGTCTTCTTATCCACACCCGTGGCTGATGAAAGACTTCTGGCAGTTCCCGACCGTTTCGATGGGTCTGGGCCCGATCCAGGCGATCTATCAGGCGCGCTTCATGAAGTACCTGGAGCACCGCGGTTATATCCCGGAAGGCAAGCAGAAAGTCTGGTGCTTCCTGGGCGACGGCGAGACCGACGAGCCGGAATCCCTGGGCGCCATCGCCCTGGCCGGTCGCGAGAAGCTGGACAACCTGATCTTCGTGGTCAACTGCAACCTGCAGCGCCTCGACGGCCCGGTGCGCGGCAACGCCAAGATCATCCAGGAACTGGAAGGCGTTTTCCGTGGCGCCCAGTGGAACGTGACGAAAGTCATCTGGGGCCGTTTCTGGGACCCACTGCTGGCCAAGGACGTCGACGGCATCCTGCAACGTCGCATGGACGAAGTCATCGACGGCGAGTACCAGAACTACAAGGCCAAAGACGGCGCCTTCGTACGTGAGCACTTCTTCAACACGCCAGAACTCAAGGCGATGGTTGCGGACATGTCCGACGACGAAATCTGGAAACTCAACCGTGGCGGCCACGACCCGTACAAGGTTTACGCGGCTTATCATCAGGCGGTTAACCACAAGGGTCAGCCGACCGTGGTTCTGGCCAAGACCATCAAGGGTTATGGCACCGGCGCCGGTGAAGCGAAGAACACTGCGCACAACACCAAGAAAGTCGACGTGGACAGCCTGCGTCACTTCCGCGACCGCTTCGACATCCCGGTCAAAGACGATCAGCTGGAATCCCTGCCATTCTTCAAACCGGAAGAAGGCAGCGCCGAAGCCCGTTACCTGAGCGAGCGTCGTGCTGCGCTGGGCGGCTTCGTACCACAGCGTCGCGCCGAAAGCTTCAGCCTGCCGACGCCGCCGCTGGACACCCTCAAGGCCATCCTTGACGGCACCGGCGACCGCGAAATCTCCACCACCATGGCCTTCGTGCGCATCCTGACGCAGTTGGTCAAGGACAAGGAAGTGGGTCAGCGCATCGTTCCGATCATCCCGGACGAAGCCCGTACCTTCGGTATGGAAGGCATGTTCCGTCAGTTGGGCATCTACTCTTCCGTAGGCCAGCTGTACGAGCCGGTCGACAAAGAACAAGTGATGTTCTACCGCGAGGACAAGAAAGGTCAGATCCTCGAAGAAGGCATCAACGAAGCAGGCGCGATGTCCTCCTTCATCGCTGCAGGTACTTCGTACAGCAGCCACAACCAGCCGATGATTCCGTTCTACATCTTCTATTCGATGTTCGGTTTCCAGCGTATCGGCGACCTGGCATGGGCCGCAGGCGACAGCCGCACCCGTGGCTTCCTGGTCGGCGGCACCGCCGGTCGTACCACCCTGAACGGTGAAGGTCTGCAGCACGAAGACGGTCACAGCCACATCCTGGCTTCGACCATCCCGAACTGCCGCACCTACGATCCAACCTACGGCTACGAGCTGGCGGTGATCATTCAGGACGGCATGAAGAAGATGTTCGAAGAACAGCAGGACGTCTTCTACTACCTGACCGTGATGAACGAATCCTACGTCCAGCCAGCCATGCCGGCCGGTTCCGAAGAAGGCATCGTCAAGGGCATGTACCTGCTCGAAGAAGACACCAAGGAAGCGGCGCACCACGTGCAGCTCCTGGGTTCGGGCACTATCCTGCGCGAAGTACGCGAAGCGGCGAAGATCCTGCGCGAGCAGTTCAACGTCGGCGCCGATGTCTGGAGCGTTACCAGCTTCAACGAACTGCGTCGCGACGGCCTGGCCGTAGAGCGCAGCAACCGCCTGAAGCCCGGCCAGAAGCCACAACTGAGCTACGTTGAAGAATGCCTCAACGGCCGTAAAGGTCCGGTGATCGCTTCGACCGACTACATGAAGCTCTTCGCTGACCAGATCCGTCAGTGGGTTCCGACCAAGGAATACAAAGTCTTGGGCACCGACGGTTTCGGCCGTTCCGACAGCCGCAAGAAGCTGCGTAACTTCTTCGAAGTCGACCGTCACTTCGTTGTGCTGGCCGCCCTGGAAGCCTTGGCCGATCGCGGCGATATCGAACCGAAGGTCGTGGCCGAAGCCATTGCCAAGTTCGGCATCGACCCTGAAAAACGCAACCCGCTGGACTGCTGAGCGTCTGCGTAAAGATCGTATAGAGCGCTGACAGATTGCGCGGAACAGCCGGCGATGCGGAATTTACTTCGGTAAATGAGCATCCAGGCTGTTTCGTCGCAACTGGAACAGCGCAGTCGAGGAACAGGTTCTCCTGAGGAGAGACATTGTGAGTGAGCTAATTCGCGTACCCGACATCGGCAACGGTGAAGGTGAAGTCATTGAGTTGTTCGTGAAGGTCGGTGATCGCATCGAAGCGGACCAGAGCGTTCTGACGCTGGAGTCTGACAAGGCGAGCATGGAAATCCCGGCTCCCAAGGCCGGCGTCATCAAGGCCATGAAGGTCAAGCTGGGCGACCGCCTGAAAGAAGGCGACGAGCTGTTCGAACTGGAAGCAGAAGGCGAAGCTGCCGCCGCACCGGCTGCTGAACCGGCTGCCGCTGCGCCTGCTCCGGCTGCACCTGCTGCTGAAAAACCGGCTGAAGCCGCTGCCCCTGCTGCGCCAGCTCCAGCCGCCGAAGCGGCTGTTCAGGACATCCACGTTCCGGACATCGGTTCATCGGGCAAGGCTCGCATCATCGAGCTGATGGTCAAGGTCGGTGACAGCATCGAGGCTGACCAGTCCCTGATCACCCTGGAATCCGACAAAGCATCGATGGAGATTCCGTCTCCAGCGGCAGGCGTTGTCGAGAGCATCAGCGTCAAGGTCGAAGATGAAGTCGGCACTGGCGACCTGATCCTGAAACTGAAGGTCGCTGGCGCTGCGCCGGCCGCCGCTCCTGCTCCGGCTGCAGCACCGGCTCCGGCCAAGGCTGAAGCCCCTGCTGCCGCCCCGGCCGCCGCTCCAGCCGCCGCTCCAGCTGCAAAAACCGAAGCCGCTCCGGCTCCGGCTGCTGCACCTGCAGCCAGCGGTGCCAAGGTTCATGCAGGTCCGGCTGTTCGTCAGCTGGCGCGTGAATTCGGCGTCGAGCTCAGCGCCGTGACGGCCACCGGCCCGCATGGTCGCGTGCTGAAAGAGGACGTGCAGGCTTACGTCAAATCGATCATGACCAAGTCCAAGGACGCGCCAGCCGCTGGCGGCGCTGCCGGCGGCATGGGCATCCCACCGATTCCGGAAGTCGATTTCAGCCGTTTCGGCGAAATCGAAGAAGTGCCGATGACCCGCCTGATGCAACTGGGCGCGACCGGTCTGCACCGCAGCTGGCTGAACATCCCGCACGTGACTCAGTTCGATCAGGCCGACATCACTGACCTGGAAGCTTTCCGCGTTGCGCAGAAAGCCGTCGCTGAAAAGGCCGGCGTGAAACTGACCGTGCTTCCACTGCTGCTCAAGTCCATCGCGCACCTGCTCAAGGAACTGCCGGACTTCAACAGCTCGCTGGCGCCAAGCGGTAAAGCCGTCATTCGCAAAAAGTACTTCCACATCGGGTTCGCGGTGGATACTCCGGACGGCCTGCTGGTCCCTGTGATCAAGAACGTCGACCAGAAGAGCCTGCTGCAACTGGCTGCGGAAGCTGCCGAGCTGGCTGAAAAAGCGCGCTCCAAAAAGCTGTCGGCCAACGACATGCAGGGCGCCTGCTTCACCATCTCAAGCCTGGGTCACATTGGCGGCACCGGCTTCACGCCGATCGTCAACGCGCCGGAAGTCGCGATCCTGGGCGTGTCCAAGGCCACCATGCAACCGGTCTGGGACGGCAAGGCATTCCAGCCGCGCCTGATGCTGCCACTGTCGCTGTCCTACGATCACCGCGTGATCAACGGCGCCGCTGCTGCGCGCTTCACCAAGCGTCTGGGCGAAGTGCTGGCGGATATCCGCACGATCCTGCTGTAAGCCTCAAAAGGCCCGCTCTTCATTGAGCGGGTCTCGCAGTTTTTCGAGCTGCCACGCTCGTACCTCAACCCCGCTTATCTGGCGGGGCTTTTTTTGGGCGGATGTTTTGTCGGGTTGGCGCTCTCCCCTGGCTGCAGGAGCGCGGCTGCCGGCAATCTGCCGGGTACCCGATGCAGAACCTTCTAAGACCCAAGTGCCTGCGCGCGACCCGTCCAGACACTAATAACAACCACTTACCGCCCCATTCCGACAAATCCGACCAACAACCTTCAGTTAATCCCGGTTTTGCCGACAGATTTATAGCACTAAGCCATCGCGCTCACTTGTCAGCCCGTTCGCCATGATGCAACCTTGCGACACGCGATTTAACGATGGGCTCCTTGCCCATGCGCGACCGTACTCTTAAAGCGAGTTCCTTCATGAAAAGCCAACCTGATGCTGCCGGAAGACCGGCGGCCGAGGTCGTGACGCAGCTGCCGGTGCCCTCGCGGCTCGGCATGCTGCGTTTCGAGCGGCTTAATGAAGCCAGTTGGGCCATGCTTTATCTGGACCCCAACTGCGAAAAGCACTTCAGCATGCCAGCGATGGAGCTGTGCGCGCTGATCGGCTCGCCTTACGCCAGCCTGATGGAGCCTGAAGCGCGCTATCAACTACACGACGCGGTGCAGATGCAGCTGGCGAGCAACACCCATTACCTGATCCGCTACACCTTGCACACGCTGCGCGGCCCTCTGGGCCTGCTCGAGATCGGTGAAGGCTACAAGCAACATAACCGGCACTTGCTGCGCGGCTACCTGATGGTGGTCGATGAAGTCTTCGACGCCAGCGAGCTGGCTTTTAGCCCGGACCTGGAAGTGCAGAACTCGCGCCTGCAGATCGCTTTGGAGCTGAACCAGCGCGCTCAGCATGAGCAGCTGCAGCATCTAGAGCGCGTGCGCGCCCAACAGAGCCTGATTCTGCGCCTGGCGCGCCATCGCTACAGCTCCAACAATTCGTTGCAAGAAGCGGCCGAACTGATCACCAAAAGCGCCTGCGAGATCTACGACATCGACCGCGCCGCGATCTGGAATCTCAACGGCAAGACGCTGGAACCCATTGCCGAATACCGCCGCGAAACGGATCAGTACCACAAGCCCGCGCCGATCGACATCAGCTGTTACCCCAGCTATCTGGAAGCCTTGCACACCAGTCGCGCCATCGATGCCAACGACGTGCAGCTCGACCCGCGCACCCGCGAACTGGCCCAGAGCCTGGGCCCTCGTGACATCAACGCCATCCTCGACGCCAGTATCCGCATAGATGGCCAGGTGGTCGGCGTGTTGTGCCTGGAGCAAACCGGCACGCCGCGGGACTGGCAGTCCGATGAAATTGCGTTCGCTGGGGAGCTGGCCGACCAGTTTGCCCAGGCGATCAATAACCACAACCGCCGCACCGCCACCAACGCCCTGCACCTGTTTCAGCGCGCCGTGGAGCAAAGTGCGAACGCCTTCCTGCTGGTCAATTGCGACGGCGTCGTGGAGTACGTCAACCCAAGCTTCACCGAGATCACCCAGTACACCGCTGATGAAGTCCACGGCCATCGCTTGTCGGAACTGCCAGCACTGGAAAACCTCGGTTCGCTGCTGCTCGACGCCAATTCAAGCCTGGCGAGCGGCAATAGCTGGCAGGGCGAATTCAAGAGCCGGCGCAAGAACCTCGAACCGTACTGGGGCCAGCTGTCGATCTCCAAGGTGTACGGCGATAACCGCGAGCTGACCCATTACATCGGCATCTACGAAGACATCACCCAGGCCAAGCTCTCGCAACAGCGCATCGAGCGGCTGGCATACACCGACAACCTGACCAATCTGGGCAACCGCCCTGCGTTCATTCGCACGCTCGACGAGCACTTCGCGCGCGACGTGGAGACGCCGATCAGCCTGTTGCTGGTGGACATCGACAATTTCAAGCGCATCAACGACAGCCTCGGCCATCAGACCGGTGACAAGCTGCTGATCAGCCTGGCCCGGCGTCTGCGCAACAGCCTCAGCCCGACCGGCATTCTGGCGCGCTTTGCCAGTAACGAGTTCGCCGTGCTGCTGGACGATACCGGCCCGGAGGAAGGCCAGCGGATCGCCAGTCAGGTGCTGACGACGCTGGACAAGCCGATGTTCGTCGACAACCAGTTGATCAGCGTCACCGGCTCGGTTGGCCTTGCGTGCGCGCCCATTCATGGCCGCGACCCGCAGACACTGATGAAGAACGCCGGCCTTGCGCTGCACAAGGCCAAGGCCAACGGCAAGCACCAGGTGCAAGTGTTCACCGAGGCGTTGAACGCCGAGGCCAGCTACAAACTGTTCGTCGAGAACAACCTGCGCCGCGCGCTGACTCAGAACGAACTCGAGGTCTTCTATCAGCCCAAGCTGTGCCTGCGAACAGGTCGCCTTCTGGGCATGGAGGCGCTGCTGCGCTGGAATCATCCCGAGAAAGGCATGATCCGGCCGGACCAGTTCATCAGCGTGGCCGAAGAGACCGGGCTGATCATCCCGATCGGCAAATGGGTTGCGCGCCAGTCCTGCCGCATGAGCAAGCAACTGACCGCCGCCGGTTACGGCAAACTGCATGTGGCCATCAACGTATCGCCCAAACAGTTTTCGGACCCGGAGCTGGTCGACTCGCTCGCCAACATTCTGCGCGAGGAACAACTCGATCCGTCGCTGCTTGAACTGGAGTTGACCGAGGGCCTGCTGCTGGAGGCCACCGAAGACACGCGCCTGCAACTGGAGTCGTTGAAAACCCTCGGCCTGACCCTGGCGATGGACGACTTCGGCACCGGCTATTCGTCGTTCAGTTACCTGAAGAAATTCCCCATCGACGTGATCAAGATCGATCGCAGCTTCATCCGCGATATCCCGGATGATCAGGACGACATGGAAATCACGTCGGCGGTGATCGCCATGGCGCACAACCTCAAGCTGACGGTGGTCGCCGAAGGGATCGAAACGGCCGAGCAACTGGCCTTTCTGCGTCGCCACCGTTGCGATGTGGGTCAGGGCTACCTGTTCGACAAGCCGATTCCAGGTGAGGACCTGATCAACGCCCTCAGGCGTTATCCACGCGGTCCTGCAGCCTGAGGCCTTCCCCACGCACTTGTGGTACGGCACACTTGCCGCCCTGCATTTGTATCCGCTGAAACTGACCCCATATCTGCCATTCACTGACAAACCCTGTCGGTTGTCCTGCCCCCAGAGAGGATTTGCCTCATGGTCTTGCGCTCGGAAATTCTTGTGAACAAAAACGAACTCCCTACCGCCCAGCAGGCTTTGCCGGGCCGTGAAACCCCGATGGCTTTGCCAGAAACCCACTTCGTCAACGGCCGTCCGCTGCTGGGACCGTTCTTCGAAAACGTCGAATTCGCGATTTTCGGCCTGGGCTGCTTCTGGGGCGCCGAGCGGCGCTTCTGGCAACGTGAAGGCGTGGTTAGCACGGTCGTCGGCTACGCGGGCGGCTTCACACCCAACCCGACCTATGAAGAAGTCTGCTCCGGCCTGACCGGCCACAGCGAAGTCGTATTAGTGGTGTACGAGCCGGAAAAAGTCAGCTACGAAGCGCTGCTGGCGATGTTCTGGGAACTGCACAATCCAACTCAGGGCATGCGCCAAGGCAACGACATCGGCACGCAATACCGCTCGGTGATCTACGCCACCACCCCGCAGCAACTGGCCGCAGCCAAGGCCAGCGCCGAGGTGTTCCAGGCTGAACTGACCAAGGCCGGCCACGGCACCATCACCACCGAAATCGACCAGGCCCCGACCGTGTACTTCGCCGAGGCGTACCATCAGCAATACCTGGCGAAAAATCCACAGGGCTATTGCGGCATTGGCGGCACGGGCGTTTGCATGCCCGCTTCGTTAAATCCTTGAAACGCTGAAAGCCAGATAAAGGCTTAGAACTTTCAGTCTGCCATTGCGGTAATGGGTCGCGCTTCGCCGCAGGCTGAAAGTTTAAAGCTCCTGCCTATTCGAAATTAGAACGTTCAATTCAATCGCGAAGGAATCTAATCCTACTTCGACGGCATGACTACGCTGATCAATACCTGACATGGAGATCAATGTAATGACTAAGCAAAGTCACACCTCAGACCAGAAAGCGGTACCTGACCCGGCGTTTGTAAGCGATGTCGATAGTGGCAATGAATATATTACTCAGCTCTTAGTCCTGCCAGACAATAGCATCATCATGAGTATTGATTCCGGTAGCACTGTGCCTTCGCGCTACTGTAAGACAGACTCGGAGGGGCAAGTTGATTCGAGTTTCGGCAAAGAGGGTTATCTGACGCTTCCCTTCGACCCTGATGTAAACCCCTTTCTGACAACTGGCCTGCACAGCTTGCCCGGTACTGGAAAAGTGTTGATTCGGTTGTTGGTAAGGTTGACCTCCAATGATAATGGAGTTCCGGTCACCGTTCCTGCAACGGCCCGTATTTCAGAAGATGGAACGCTGGATGAAAGTTATGGGAAGGGCGGAGTGCAGCACTACCTCCTGCCATTTGAAGATAATAAAAAGCTGAGCGATGCGTTACCCCCATTGGACCGTTACTCAGCGCAAAATGAGGATATACAAAATAGGTGTGACTGGGGCGGCTTCATTCCTCTTGCAGAGGGCGGATGCTTTTTAGCAGCCGAAACTTTCCAATTAGGTACAGAGCCGTGGAATTACAAACTCCACACCTATTTAATAAAACTTACAGAATCGGGGGAACTTGATACCGCTTTCAACGAACAGGGCTACGTCAGACTGATGCCCGAGAAAAGATGGTTTCCGACCGGACTTCACCTTGCTTCACCAGAAGGCGATTCGTTTATTGTGAGTGGCGAGGTGCCCGCAACCGCTGAAGTGCGTGAAGGAGAAAGTTTCGTCATTAAAGTCGACAGCAGCGGCAACCTCGACCACAGTTTCGCGGAGAATGGCTATTTCAAAAAATTCACCGAAGTCGGCTATTTTCCTTGTCAACGGATGATTCCGGTAAAAGAGAACCTCATCATTGTGGGTAACGTGGCGGGAGGCATCTTCCTGGCGTCTTTGAACAACCAAGGGGAAATACCTGAGGAGTTCAATGGCGGAGAAATAAAAATCATCTATCCCGAGACAGGGCCTGACCTGCCCTTATCTGACGCTTTTTTAGACTCTGAAGACAGAATTGTCGTCTGTGGACGTTATATGACCCCATTTGGAGATCCTAACTTTGGCATGATCGGGCGCTTTGATGCGGAGTCAGGTGAACCTGATCCCGGATTCGGCGATAAATACGGCTTGGCGAATGTGGAGGGAGCGCGATGGTGTACCGCAGGTGCATTGCAGGAGAGCAACTACTTATTCGGTATCAGACGTACCCTCGATGGCGGCACAGTGGTGCGATGGCTAGCTGACTCACAAACCTAGCCGCCGCGCCTGTCTACCAACCCCATCAGCCCGCCTCGAACCACCAAGAAGTTCGAGGCGGGCTTTGGCCCTCGCACATCACGTGAATCAACTCTCCGCTATCAACCAATCCATCTTCCAGTCACCCTGAGTCTGACCGAGCTTCTCGGCCAGCCACGGCAGTAGCTCGCGTAGCTCTTCTTCCAGGCCCCATGGCGGATTGGCGATCGCAAGCCCGGAGCCGTTGAGGCTGTTGGGCGTTTCCAGCGGATGCACCAGCAACTCCACCCGCAGCAGCTTCGGCGCGCCGGTTTCGGCGAGGTCCTGATAGAAGCGTTTCAGGGCGCGCTGGTCTTTGACCGGATACCAGATGGCGGCGACGGCCTGGCGCATGCGCGCGATGGCCTCCTTGAGCGCAACGGAGCAACGCTTCATCTCGTCCAGTTGCTCGAAAGGCGGATCAATGAGCATGACCGCGCGCTTTTCCTGAACCGGCAGCAGAGCCCGGGGCACATACCAGCCCTCACCCAGATGCACCGCGACGCGACGGTCGTATTTCATGTTGTCTTTGAGCAGCGCGCCATCTTCGGGGTGCTTTTCGTTGAGCAGCACACGGTCCTGCTCACGGGTCAGGCGACGCGCCAACTCCGGGGAGCCGGGGTAGTAACGCAGCTCACCGGTCTTGCGGTTCATGTGACGAATGACGTCCATGTAACCCGCGGCCATCGGCGGCACGTCGTCGGCATCCCACAGACGGCCGATGCCTTCGATCCACTCACCGGTACGTGTCGCCTGATCGCCCTGCAGGTCGTACAGCCCCAGGCCAGCATGGGTGTCGAGATAGGCAAAAGGCTGCTCTTTGCGCGACATCAGCGCGATCAATCGAGTCAGGACGATGTGTTTGAAAACGTCGGCGTGGTTGCCAGCGTGGAAGGCGTGACGGTAGTTCATGGCGGCTCCTGGAAGGCTGCGGAGTTTACCAAAACAGCCGCCGTCGCGCAGACCGCTCATACCCTGCAGCACACAGGGCACCCAAATGGCAGGCAAAAAAATCCCCGGTTAAGCCGTTACAAAACCGGGGCTGAGGCACTTGCGCAGGCTAGAGGGTGACCAAACCATGACCTGCGCAATTTTGAATGAGGCCATTATGCCGAATTAACTAAACAGTTACATAGCCGAAAACGACACCGTTATGCGTATGTCAGACATTGCCGACGACAGGTATTGCCGAGCCCTTCGGGCCCCACCAGAATCGAATCATTCCCAATAAAAGGAGCCAACGTCATGATGCATGCGGACCTGATCGACCAGGACGATCTCATCGGCCAACTCAGATCCATCGGCTTTGAAACGCCCTCCGGCGCCAGCGCCGAACAGGCGTGCGCCCAAGCCGTCTGCGGTCTGACCGAAGACCGCGCCCGAGCGCTGCGACAATTGGTGGAAAGAATGCTCAGCGGCAGTGCGACCATCCTCCCGGCGGTGCGCCAGGCGATTGATCAGCAGTTGCTGCCAGCGCTGGCGACGTATAACAAGGCCCGCACCGAGGCGTAATTTTGCCGGAGCGCGCTTGCCCGCAGTGGAGGTTGCCTGCAACCGATGTGTCGACTGACACGCCGCAATCGCGGGCAAGCTGTTGTGGCTCAATATTTATGGACCATGATGTAGGAGTATCAACCTAAGGAAGTCTCATGGGGTTTCGAGTCGTTACAGCTGAAGAAAAGGCAGAGGCCATCCGCTTGGTCGTCGAATTGAATTATTCGGTGCCCAAGGCCTGCGAGCAGACCGGCGTGGGGCCGACGGCGCTACGTCGATGGGTGTCGAGGTGGCGCAAGGAGCAGGTAGGAGCGTCGCAAACTGCCCGGCCGCAGGATCAGGATCTCATCGATTCGCTGAATGCCAGAGTGGCGATGCTGGAAGCTGAGAATGATGTCCTAAAAAAGCAGTTGCCCTCTCATCTGAAGGTGCTGTTTGGCCGAAAGAAATGATCGAGGGCACCACGGGAAAGCTTTCGGTTCGGCACCGGTGCCGCGTGTTGGGCGTGCCGCGCAGCAGTTACTACGCGATGCGCCGGCCCAGGCCTGAGCGCCAGATCGAGCCGCAGCTGGAAAGGAAGATCCGTTTTCTGCACAAAGAACACCGGGGTGCGCTGGGCAGTCGTGGCTTGGCCAAAGCCCTGAAAACACAGGGTTTCGTGGTCGGACGCCATCGCATGCGAAGCC